>NZ_JAPSIW010000358.1 GCF_031178505.1 Streptomyces sp.
CGAGGATTCCGTCCCGGCCTTCCCGGCAGCGGCGCCCGCGGCTCCGGAGCCCGCCGCACCCCTCTCCGTCGCAGCGGCGCCCGCACCGGCCCGCGTACCGACACCGGCCGGCGGCTGCTCCGGCTTCGCCGGGTGTCCGGTCGGCTCGGTCGGTCGTACGGCCGCCGCCCGAGCCCGCCCCGGATCGGCGCCGGGACCCCACGTGGGGTCTCCCGCCGGTCCCGCCGGCGCTCCCCACGTCGCCCACCCGCCGCGGGCGGTCCGCGCCTCCGCGGGGCCCGGGCGCCAGAGGGCCGCCAGGGGAAGGGCGCACAGGACGTACGCCGGGACCGCCCAGTCGTCCGGGAGGGCGGGGCGCAGCAGGCCGCCCGTGGCGGCGAGGACCGACAGGCCGCCGAGGCCCGCGGCGGCCACCGCGACCGCGGGGGCGCTTCGGGCCACGTACAGGCAGAGCGCGGCCGCCGCCAGGAGCAGTGGCGCGGCCGTCCACGGAGAGGTGAGGGAGAGCCAGCCGCCCGTCAGCAGGGCCCAGGCGCCCAGCGCCGCCCCGCCGGCACCCGCCGTGGCCCGGACCGCCACCGGCCGGGTCCGCCGTATCACCGCCGTGTCCACGGCGGCCGTCACCAGCGCCGCCCAAGCGAACGCCGTCACCCAGCCCCCCGTGGCCAGCACCCCCAGCGGCAGCGGCAGCTGAGCGGCCGCCACCGCGGCGGGCAGCGGGATCCGCAGCCGGGACAGCGCCGAGCCGTACGCGGCCCACGCCCCGGCGAGAACGGCCGAGGCCGCCGCCGCGTACCCGAGCCCGTCCGTCCCCGGCAGGGCCACCCGGTGCAGGGCGTACGCGTCGAGCACCGTCAGGACGAGCCCGAGCGCCGCCACCGACTCGGCCGTCGACACCAGGCCCCTGCGCAGCAGTGCCACCGGAGCCGCCAGGGTCGCCGAGGTCACGAGGGTGAGCACCGCGGCCCGGCCGCCGATCCCCATCGAGCCCCAGCTGACCAGGGTGAAGGCGATCGCCGCGATCGTCAGGAGGGTGCCCCCGAGCGTCAGCAGCACGTTCTGCGCGCCGCGTGGCGACGCCTCCGGAGCGTGCGGCGGCCGGAACGGAGCGGCCTGCGTGGCGGCCGGCTGGTACAGCGCCCGGACCAGCCAGGCCCGGCGGGCCAGCAACTGGGCGCGCCGTTCGTCGAGGCGGGCCAGCTCGCGGTCGACGAGCACGAGCTCCTCCGCGGGCGGCAGGGTGTTGTTCATGTTCCGGAGTGTGGCCCCGGCCACAGCGCCGGGGAATGCGTCGCCGTACTCAGATCCGCGCCTGAGTACGCCCGGCGCCCACGTGTGCGAACCGGGCGGCCACACTGGGACCCATGGACTGGCACCGGTACCGCTTCCGCAGCGTCTGGCGGCTCGACGCCCCGCCCGCCACCGTCTACGCCGTCCTGGAGCGGCCCGAGGACTACCCCCGCTGGTGGCCCCAGGTCCGCGAGGCCGTGCCCGTCGACGGAACCAGGGGCACCGCGCGCTTCCGGTCCTTCCTCCCGTACGACCTCGTCGTCACCGTCCGCGCCCTGCGCCGCGACCCCCGCGCCCGCGTCCTGGAGATCGGGCTCGGCGGCGACCTGGAGGGCTGGGCCCGCTGGACCCTCACCCCGGAGGGCCCCGGCACCCGCGCCCTGTACGAGCAGGAGGTCGAGGTACGGGTTCCGCTGATGCGGGCGTTCGCCGTCGTCGGCCGGCCCCTCTTCCGGGCCAACCACGCCCTGATGATGCGGAGCGGACGGCGCGGACTCGCCTCCCACCTGCGCCGGGTTTGAACGAACCGCGCGAGGGCCTGTATGGTTCAACCCGTTCCCGGGCGATTAGCTCAGCGGGAGAGCACTTCGTTCACACCGAAGGGGTCACTGGTTCGATCCCAGTATCGCCCACCGGGAGAGGCCGGTCCGTCGTCACGACGGACCGGCCTTCCGCATTCCGGGCCCGCTCACCGGGGCGTCCTTCCCTCCGGTCACCCACGCCTCACGCCGCCGTGCGCAGCTCCGGACGGAGCGGCCACGCCGGGTCCACCAGCTCCGGTGTCCCCTGCCGCGCGAACCAGGCCTGGAGCCCGCGCGCCTGCGCCGCGTGCCACACCGCCTGGAGCGTGTGCAGCTCCGCCGGGGTCAGCCGCTCCAGGCGGGAGGCGAAGCGCCGGGCCACCGCCCGTACGACCTCCATCGCCGCCGCGGCGTCCGCCGCCGCGTCATGGGCGGCGTCCAACTCCACCTCGTAGTGCGCGCACAGGTCCGTCAGCGTCCGGCGGCCCTTCCGGTACCGGTCCAGGTGCTTGTCGAGCACCCGAGGGTCGAGGACGCACAGCGACGTGGTCTCCAGGTAGCGGCCCAGCGAGGACGCCCGGTGGCGACGCAGCTCACGGTCCAGGATCGTCAGATCGAACGGGGCGTTCATCACCACCAACGGCCGCCCCATCGCCGCCTGTTCGGCGAGCGCCCGGCCCACCTCCTCCATCACCGGCGCCGGCCAGCGGCCGTTGCGCTGAAGGTGATCGTCCGTCAGGCCGTGGACGGCCGTGGCCGCTTCCGGCACCGGTATGCCGGGGTTGACCAGCCAGCGCGTCACCCGGGGGCGCGCTCCGGCGGTGTCCTGCACGACGAGGGCGGCCGAGACGATCCGGTCCTCCTCGACGTCAACTCCCGTGGTCTCCGTGTCGAATGCGGCCAGGGGCCCTTCGTACCAGTGCGTCGTCATCCCCGAACTCCTCGCCCGCTCCGGGCAGATGGCCAACCCCCTGCCCGAAGCGGTGATACCCGGACCGTTTGCGACGTACGCGGACCGGTCACAACACAAGGGACGGGGAAGGAAGACGACATGGCGCTCGCCCAGCCCGAGTCGGGAGGGCTTCCGTCGCAGCGGGCGGCACCGGCGCGCGGCTCGCTCGCCACCACCGCCTGCATGGAGACCCTTCAAGTGGGCTACCTGCACGCGGTCGCGGCCGCGGCGGGCTGCTCGCTCGCACAGCCCTTTCCGGACAACGGCATCGACTGGCACGTGAGCCACAGCGCTCCCGGGCACACCGTCGACGACGAAGTGACCATCAAGGTGCAGCTCAAGTGCACCTACCAGATACCGCCGCGCCCGCCCGGCAGCACCTTCTCCTTCACCCTCGACAACGACCACCTGGTGAAACTCGCCCGGACCCCCGTGGCCGTGCACAAGATCCTGGTCGTGATGCTCGTCCCGAGGGAACCGGAGAACTGGCTGAGCGCGAGCCACGACCGGCTCGACCTGCGGCACTGCTGCTACTGGATCAACCTGGCCGGGCACCCGGTCACGGGACGGCGGCGGACCACCGTCCGCGTCCCCACGGCGCGGATCTTCGACGACCGGGCGCTCTGCGACATCATGACCCGGGTCGGCGGGGGAGGGAGACCCTGATGCACCGGCCGATCGACGAACCCGAGTACGGGAGCGGGTACGGGAACCGGCGCGGCCCCGGCCCGTCCCCGTACCGGCCCCATCCGGCGCCCGGCGAACTTCCCGGGCCCTGGACCGGGATCCCCGCCCCGCCGTCCGGCCCCTGGGCCGACGTGCAGGGCACCCCCGACCCCGGCCGGGTCGATCCCCGGGTCCTCGGCGCCCTCCTCGCCCGCCACGGCTGGCGGCGGCGCGGCGGGGCGGCCGGCCGCTACAGCCGCTGGACACCGCCCGGCAGCGGCACCGGCATCGGCGGCACCAGCCTCCTCGTCCCGGAGAGCCGCGCCTTCCCCGACTGCGACGACCTGCTCGGCGAGGCGCTGACCGCGCTCGCCCGCAGCGCCGCGCCCTCCGCCCGCGAGGTCCTCACCGGGCTCTGCGTGCCCAGCGACGAGATCCGCTGGTGGCGCGACGTGCCGCCGGGCCCCTCCGGCACCGTGCCCTGGACCGTGCAGGAACAGCTCAGGTCGGCCGCCCGCCAGCTCCTCGTGGCCGGGGCCCTCGCCGTGCGCGGCCGGGCCGGCTACCACGGAGCCCGCCACCGGCGCCCCGCCCAGGCCTCGCTGGAGACCGCGCTCGTCGCCGCCGCACCCGGCGGCCGCGCCCTGACCGCCTTCCTGCCCGTCGCCACCGGGCGGCCCGTCGCCGTCCGGCTCTACCACGCCCTGTACGCGGCCCGCGAGGCCACCGACTACCAGCGCGCCACCGGCGGCATGGACGCCTTCGACTCCGCCGTCGAGGCCGGGGTCAGCCGCGAGCTGGTCGAGGCGCTCATCGCCCTGGTCCGGGGCAGCGAGGGCGCCAGGATCGCCCTGGAATGGGCCCCGGCCGCCGGTACCCCCGAAGGCTGCGCCGCCCGTCCCGAACCCGTCGAGTTCTCGCCCGGTGACCTGCCCGCCCTGCGCGCCGCGGGCGCCCGTTACCTCGCGGACGAGCCGTCCGTGCCGGTGCGGATCACCGGGGCCGTGGTCCGCATGCGCCGCTCCGGACCGCGCGGTGAGGGCACCGTACGGCTCCGGGTGCTCGCCGGGGCCGAGGTCCCGCACGTCCGCGTCACCCTCGACGAGGAGGCGTACCGCATCGCCGGCCACGCCCACCTCCTCGGCCTGCCGATCCGGCTCGTCGGCCGCCTGGAGAGCCGGGGCGGCTTCCGCCGCCTGACCGACGCCTCCGGTGTCGTACCGGTCCAGGTCGACGAGGCGGAACGCGACCGCCTGATGAAATCGCTCCAGGAGAACCTCGACTTCTTCGAGGAGGCGTGCGGCGGGGACACCTGACGCCCCCGCCGGGGCGCCCGGCGGGCGGGCCGGGGGAGGGCCCGGGGGAAACCGTTTCGCGGCCGGCCGGATCGGCTCGGTACGATCAGCGGTGACGCGGCACCTCGTCTCTGCCGCGCACCGCCGGCGCCGGCACCTCGTGTCTGCCTGCGCCCTTATGTATGGAGCACCCGTGTCCGATGTCCGTGTGACCGTCCAGTCCACCTCCGGAGCCGAGGAAAGGGCGGTGAGCGCGGGCACGACCGCCGGCGCCCTGTTCGAAGGCGACCGCACCGTCATCGCCGCCCGCGTCGGCGGCGAACTGAAGGACCTCTCGTACGAACTCGCCGAGGGCGACGTCGTCGAGGGCGTCGAGATCTCGTCCGAGGACGGCCTGAACATCCTGCGCCACTCGACCGCACACGTCATGGCGCAGGCCGTGCAGGAGCTGTTCCCGGAGGCCAAGCTGGGTATCGGCCCGCCGGTCCGCGACGGTTTCTACTACGACTTCGACGTCGAGAAGCCGTTCACCCCCGAGGATCTCAAGGCCATCGAGAAGAAGATGCAGGAGATCCAGAAGCGCGGGCAGCGCTTCTCCCGCCGCGTCGTCTCCGACGAGGAGGCCCGCGAGGAGCTCAGCTCCGAGCCGTACAAGCTGGAACTCATCGGCATCAAGGGCGCCGCGTCCACGGACGACGGCGCGAACGTCGAGGTGGGCGGCGGCGAGCTGACCATCTACGACAACCTCGACGCCAGGACCGGCGAGCTGTGCTGGAAGGACCTCTGCCGCGGCCCCCACCTGCCGACGACCCGGAACATCCCGGCCTTCAAGCTGATGCGCAACGCCGCCGCCTACTGGCGCGGCAGCGAGAAGAACCCGATGCTCCAGCGCATCTACGGCACCGCGTGGCCGTCCAAGGAGGAGCTGAAGGCGCACCTGGACTTCCTGGCCGAGGCCGAGAAGCGCGACCACCGCAAGCTGGGCAACGAGCTGGACCTCTTCTCCGTCCCGGACGAGATCGGCTCGGGCCTGGCCGTCTTCCACCCCAAGGGCGGCATCATCCGCCGGGTCATGGAGGACTACTCGCGCAAGCGGCACGAGGAGGAGGGCTACGAGTTCGTCTACTCGCCGCACGCCACCAAGGGCAAGCTGTTCGAGAAGTCGGGCCACCTGGACTGGTACGCCGAGGGCATGTACCCCCCCATGCAGCTCGACGAGGGCGTGGACTACTACCTCAAGCCCATGAACTGCCCGATGCACAACCTGATCTTCGACGCGCGCGGGCGGTCCTACCGTGAGCTGCCGCTGCGCCTGTTCGAGTTCGGCACCGTGTACCGGTACGAGAAGTCGGGCGTCGTCCACGGCCTCACCCGCGCCCGCGGCTTCACCCAGGACGACGCGCACATCTACTGCACCCGCGAGCAGATGGCGGAGGAGCTCGACAAGACGCTCACCTTCGTCCTGAACCTGCTGCGCGACTACGGTCTGGACGACTTCTACCTGGAGCTGTCGACCAAGGACCCGGAGAAGTACGTCGGCTCCGACGAGGCGTGGGAGGAGGCCACCTCCGTCCTCCAGCAGGTCGCCGAGAAGCAGGGCCTCCCGCTCACCCCCGACCCGGGCGGCGCCGCCTTCTACGGCCCGAAGATCTCGGTGCAGGCGCGGGACGCCATCGGCCGTACCTGGCAGATGTCGACCGTGCAGCTGGACTTCAACCTGCCGGAGCGCTTCGACCTGGAGTACACGGCGCCCGACGGCACCAAGCAGCGTCCGGTGATGATCCACCGCGCGCTGTTCGGTTCGATCGAGCGGTTCTTCGCGGTGCTCCTGGAGCACTACGCGGGCGCGATGCCGCCGTGGCTGGCCCCGGTGCAGGCGGTCGGCATCCCGATCGGCGACACCCACGTCGAGTACCTGCAGGAGTTCGCCGCGGAGGCGAAGAAGCGCGGCCTGCGCGTGGACGTGGACGCCTCCTCGGACCGCATGCAGAAGAAGATCCGTACGCACCAGAAGCAGAAGGTGCCGTTCATGATCATCGTCGGTGACGAGGACATGGCCGCGGGGACGGTCTCCTTCCGCTACCGCGACGGGTCGCAGGAGAACGGCATCCCGCGCGAGGACGCCCTCGCGAAGCTCGCCGACGTGGTGGAGCGGCGCGTCCAGGTCTGAGGCACCGCCGGTGCCGGAGTGACGTGGGG
>NZ_JAPSIW010000359.1 GCF_031178505.1 Streptomyces sp.
CACGCCCCGCGTGACCCGTTCGGACGGACCGGTGCCGACCATGACGGCGCTGGGCATCGCGTCGCGCCAGGACGGCGTCGGGGTCATGCCCGAGCGGCTGCCCCTCCCGGAGGACGTCCTCACCCTGTCCGACGACCTGCGCGCCCGCCTCCGCGCGCTGCGGCACGACCAGGCGGTGGCCCCGGCCGAGCGGGCCCTCGTCGCGCACCTCACGGACCGCCTCGGCCACCCCGCCGCGGTCTTCACCTCCATCGACCGCCTCGCCCGCGCGCTCGGCCTGACCGGGGACAAGGTCCGCGGCGGACTCCAGCGGCTCGTCGACGCCGGCGACGCCCGCCCGGAACGCGGCCTGCCCCGCGTCGGCACCGCCCCCGCCGACCTCGCGTCCCACGAGCGCTTCCACCTCGTCCCGGACCGGGACCACTTCCACGCCCACCGCGTCGTCGTGCACAGGGTTTGCCGTGCCCCGCCGAGAGGGCGCGCCCGGCCGGTCCGAAGCCAACGGCGGGGCGGTGCGCGGCCGGACGAGGATCCCTACGCTGCACGGGTGCTTTCCTACGACGAGTTGACGACGCCCGAGCGTGACCTGTGGGACGCGTTCCCCGAGGGCCGGCGGGTGGACCTGCGGACGGGGACACCGGAGGAGGACCGGGTCCTCGACGGCGGACGGTGGGGACCCGAACGGACCGTACGGGCGGCGGTGATCGCCACGCTGCTCCTGGGCGCCCCCTCGGAGCACCCGGGCGTGGTGGCGCGCCTGAGACTCACCGGAGCCCGGATTTCCGGCCGCCTCGACCTGGCCGGCGCGGAACTGACCCACTCCCTGTGGCTCGAGTCCTGCTGGTTCGACGAGCCGGTGAGCCTCCTCGGCGCGTCGACCCGGACCCTGGTGTTCACCGGCAGCCGGATCCCCGGCGTCGAGGCCGATTCGGCCCGTGTCGAGGGCAGCTTGTCCCTGCGGCACGCCGTCGTGGAGGGCGGCGCCCCCACGCCCTTCAGCCCCGTGACCACCGCCCTGGCGCTCACCGACGCCCGCGTCTCGGGCGCCCTGCTCCTCAACGGGGCCCGCCTGCTCGCACCCGGCGGGTGGGCCCTCTCGGCCGGCGGCCTGGCCATGGAGGGGGGCGTCTTCTGCCGGAACGGATTCGTCGCCCAGGGTGAAGTCCGCCTCGTGGGGGCACAGTTGCCGGGCACCCTCGCCATGCAGGGCGCCCGGCTCGAGGGCGGTGGCCCGAGCGGAGCGGCCCTCGTCCTCGACAACGCCCGGGCCTCCTCGCTCAAGCTCTCCGAGGGCTTCACCGCGCACGGCACGGTGCGCCTCCGGGGTGCCCAGGCCACGGACGACGTCACCTTCGACGGGTCCGTCCTCAGCGGCCCGGCCGGGGACGACGGGGACGCCCCGGCCCTCGTCGCCACGCACCTGCAGGCCGTGGACCTCGACCTCACCTTCGCCCGGCCCCCGGCCGGCACCCTCGACCTGCGGGGCGCCCAGGTCGCGTACCTCCACGAGAACGAACACAGCTGGCCGGAGCGGGTGCGGCTGGACGGTCTCGTCTACGGCTCCGTCATGACGGCGGAAGCGGACGGAGAACGCCACGAGGCCGTGGGAGGCCGCGGATCGGTGGCCCGCCGCCTGGCCTGGATACGCAGCAGCCCCGGCTACAGCCCGCAGCCGTACGAACAGGTCGCGGCCTGGTACCGCAAGGCCGGCCACGACGACGACGCCCGCCGCGTCCTCCTCGCCAAACAGCGTCACCGCCGCCGCACCCTGCCCCTGGCATCCCGCGCATGGGGCCACCTCCTCGACGTGACCGTCGGCTACGGATACCGGCCCTGGCTGGCGGGGGTCTGGCTCCTCGCGCTGACCCTGCTGGGCACCCTGTCCTTCCGCACAACCACCCCCAAGCCGGTGAAACCGGGCGAAGGGGCCCCGTTCCAGCCCCTCGTCTACACCCTCGACCTCCTGGTCCCCATCGGCGGCCTGGGCCAGCGCACGGCCTGGTACTGGACCGACGGCGCCCTCCAGGGACTGGCCTACCTCCTGATCGCCCTCGGCTGGGTCCTCACGACCGCCGTCATCGCCGGCGTCACGCGCACCCTGCAGCGGAACTAGACCGTGTCCGGAAAGGGGCGGTGTCCGCCCGCGGGAGGCTGTCCGGGCCGGCGGGGCCCAGGGGAGGATCGCACGGCGGAGGGTCCCCTCGTACGGGGCGCACTCGGGAAATCCCGGCAACGCCGGGAGCGCCTCCCGCCCGAAGGGCTACCGGGAGAGCGTGCGTGCGCAGGGGCACCTCCCGGGTGGAGCTCCGGGGGAGTCGCGGGGCAGGCCCGACTTCACGGAGACGGCTCAGCGCGGCCGGACGTGTCTCCGGTCGGCCCTCGCCGGAAAATCGGGTGCCGGTGGTGCCGGGGCGGTGGTGCAATCCCGGGATGGACGACGCGACGGCGATGACGGTCGACCGGGGGCGCTTCGAGGACGCGGTCACGCCGTGGGAGGACCAGGCCTGGCGGCGGGCGGCCCTGGACTGGGCGGTGGGGGAACTCGCCCGGCACGGGCTGCGGGAGAGCGGCGCGCCCCGTGAGGTCAGGTTGCGGCCGTGGTCGGTCCTCGTGCGCCTGCCGGCCGGCGGGGGCCCGCGTGACGCGGTCTGGTTCAAGGCGAGCGCGCCCGACGCCGCCTTCGAGGCGGCGCTCGGCGGCGCCCTCGCCCGCTGGGTGCCCGGGCACGTCGTCACACCCCTCGCCGTCGATCCCGGACGCGGCTGGACACTCCTTCCGGACGGCGGTCCTCTCCTCCGGCGCGTCCTCGACGAGGGCAGGGCGGGACCGGAGGCCTGGGAGGAGGTGCTCGGGCAGTACGGGCGGATGCAGCGCGCCCTGGTCCCGTACGCGGAACGGCTGGCCGGCCTGGGCGTGCCCGGGGCCCGTACCCGCGAGCTGCCGGCGATCTTCGACCGTCTCGTCGCGGACAATCCGGCCCTGGACCACGAAGCGCGCCGGGCCCTCCTCGCGGGCCGCCCGCGCCTGCTGGAGTGGTGCGAGGAGCTCGACGCGCTCCGCGTCCCCGACTCCCTCGACCACTGCGACCTGCACGACGGGCAGATCCTCGTCCCTGCCCCCGGCCGCTTCGCCTTCTTCGACTGGGGCGACGCCGCCGTGGGGCCTCCCTTCGCCGGCCTCCTGGTGCCGCTCGGGGCGGTGCGGGAGCGGTACGGGCCGGGGCGGGCGCGCCGGCTGCGCGACGCCTACCTCGAACCCTGGACCGACCTCGGTCCCGCCCTGCCGGACCTCCGGCGCGCGGCCGGGCTCGCCACCCGCCTCGCCGCGCTCGGCCGGGCCGCGTCCTGGTTCCGGCTGTTCCCGGGGACGCCGGCGGCGGACTGCCACGAGGCGAGCGCCTTCTGGGTGCGGGAGCTGTTCGCCGCGCCGGAACTGCCCCCGGAGCCCGAGCCGGAGCCCGAGCCGGACCCCCGGTCCGAGTCCGAGCCGCTACCCGCGCCCGGGCCCGCGTGCGGCCGCCTCGCCGACCGGTGAGGAGGTGCCCGCGGCCGGACCACCCGGCCCCTCAGCGACGGTCGAGGAACACCCCGTCCCGGGCCACGACCACCCCACCGTGCACCACCAGGTCGCGGCGGGGCATGTCGACCACGACCTGGGGCAGGCACTCGCCCGCGACCAGCACGAAGTCGGCCGGCGCGCCGGCGCGGAGATCGGCGCGGAGAAGGCCCATGACGTCCGCGCCTCCGTGGGCGGCGACGCGGTAGCAGTCCGTCAGTTCCTCGTCCAGGCGGACGTCCGTGATCCAGCCGACGACGATATCGGTGGTCCTCGCCGAGCCGAAGGGGCGCACGTCCCGGAAGACCACGGCCCGCGCGGGCAGCCCGGCGCCGGGTGCCGTCACTCCGGCCGTCATGGCGCCCTCCGGAGCCGCCGCCCCGCCGCCGCGCGCGGTCGGCCGCCGGCCGGCAGGCTCCGCCCCGGTGCCCGCGCGCGGGTCCGGAGCCCGGTCGGCGCCGACGGGTCCGGCCCGCCCCGGGCCCGTACGGGCCCCTTCGTCGCCGCCCCCGTTCGCGCCGTACCCGCTGCTCTCCGTCACCTGCTCCGCCTCTTCCGCTCTCGGTCGCCGGCCGGTCCCCGCCCGCCGGCCGAGGATACGCCGGGCCGCACGGCCCTGATGTCCGCCGGGTTCGGTGCCGTCTGTGGTAGTGCCTTACCGGACACACGGGATTTTTCCCGTATGAGCGGCGAAAGGTGCAGAGGTGGCGCAAGGAGAGCGGGACCCGGACGGAGGCGGTGCGGGCGCGGGCCGGCCCGGCCGGAAGGGCGGGGGCGGCGAACGGGAGCACCGGTTCAGGGGGCGTACGCCGGGCGGGGACTGGGGCCGGGTGGTGACCGCCGACCTTCCCGGCCTCCCCGAGAGCCACCGGCGGGCGCGGACCGACCGGATCGTGTTCGGTGTCACGGCCGTGCTCACCGTGGCCTTCGTCGTGTGGGGGGCCACCGCCACGGGCACCCTGGAGCGCGTCTCCGGAGACCTCCTCGACGGGCTCATCCGCAACGGCGGCTGGGCGTTCATGCTGGCCGCCTCCGGCTTCGTCGTCTTCGCGCTGTGGCTGGCCGTCAGCCGGTACGGCCGGATCACCCTGGGCCAGGAGGACGAGGGACCCGAGTTCCGCACCGTGTCGTGGGTCGCGATGATGTTCAGCGCCGGCATGGGCATCGGTCTGATGTTCTACGGGGTGAGCGAGCCGCTGGCGCACTACGGCACCCCGCCGCCCGGCACCCGCCCCGCCGACTCGGCGGAGCGGATGGAGACCGCGATGGCCACGACCCTCTTCCACTGGACCCTGCACCCGTGGGCGATCTACGCGGTCGTCGGGCTCGCCATCGCGTACTCCACCTTCCGCCGCCGCCGGCGCCAGACCATCAGCGCCGTCTTCGTGCCGCTGATGGGCGAGCGGCGGGCGTACGGCGGTCCAGGCCGGTTCATCGACATCCTGGCCATCTTCGCCACCCTCTTCGGCTCCGCCGCCTCGCTCGGCCTGGGCGCGCTCCAGATCGGCAGCGGCTTCACGGAGCTGGGGTGGATGGAGAAGGCGGGCACCGGGCTCCTCGTGGCCATCATCGGCGTCCTGACCCTGGCCTTCGTCCTGTCCGCGGTCTCCGGGGTGGAGAAGGGCATCCAGTGGCTCTCCAACACCAACATGGTCCTCGCGGCGGTCCTCGCCGTCTTCGTCTTCGTCGTGGGCCCCACGGTCATCGTGCTCGACCTGCTGCCCACCTCCATCGCCGCCTACCTCGGCGACCTTCCTCAGCTGGCGGGCCGGACGGAGGCGACGAGCGGCGAGAACATCCACGCCTGGCTGGGCAGCTGGACCGTCTTCTACTGGGCGTGGTGGATCTCCTGGACCCCGTTCGTCGGCATGTTCATCGCCCGCATCAGCCGGGGACGGACGATCCGGCAGTTCGTCGGCGGGGTCATCCTGGTGCCGAGCTCCGTCAGCCTGGTCTGGTTCGCCGTCTTCGGCGGCACGGCGATGCAGCTGGGGGAGAAGGGCGAGCTGGCGGGGGAGACCACCCCCGAGGGGCAGCTCTTCGGTCTTCTCCAGCAGTTCCCGGTCGCCGGGGCCATGAGCCTGCTCGTGATGGTGCTGGTCGGGATCTTCTTCGTCTCCGGCGCCGACGCCGCCTCGATCGTCATGGGGACGCTCTCCCAGCGCGGCGCCTTCGAGCCCACCCGCCCGGTGGTGGTCTTCTGGGGCGTGGTGACCGGGGCGGTCGCCGCCATCATGCTCCTCATCGGCGACGGGCAGGGCGACGCCCTCGCCGGCCTGCAGAACCTCACCATCCTGGTGGCGGCCCCGTTCGTCCTGGTGATGCTCGGCATGTGCGTGGCGCTCATGCGGGACCTGCGGCGCGATCCGCTCATCGTGCGGGGGGAGATGGGCGAGGAGGCCGTCGAACTCGCCGTCATCGCCGGGCACCAGCGGTACGACGGCGACTTCGAGCTGCGGATCGGGCCCGGGTCCTCCGGTGCCACGGCCACCGACGCCGGGGGGACGGCGTCCGGCCCGGGCTCCGGACCCTCGGGTTCCTCGCCGGCCGACTCCGGTTCCGCTCCGGGCTCCGGCGGTTCCTGATCCTCACCCGGCCGCCTCTCTCCGGGGAGGCGGCCGAGCGGTACCGTCAACTCCGCTTGTACGCAGGGCTCCTGAGGGCTTGTCAGTGCAATTTCACATTACTATGTTACATCGCACACGCTGTGACGTGGCTTCGTCACCATCGTGCGCACCGCGACAGTTCTCGCCCCCTCGCGGGGCATTCCCCCACACACCCAGGAGTTCTGTTGTCCCTCCGCAGACGTGCCCGCACGGCTCTGCTCGCCTCGGCCGTGACCGCCACCCTCCTCGCCTCCGCGGCCCAGACGGCCGCCGCGCCGGTGGGCCAGGACACCCGCCCCGCCCCCGGAGCGCAGGCGTCCCCGGCCCCGGCGCCCACGCCGGCCCCGCGGGGGTCGCACCCCTTCGACGAGGTCGAGCGCCTCGCCGCCGCGCCCCGCACCGGGCTCGGACCGGCGCCCGCGCCGGGCGGCCACGCCGCGGGCCGGGTGCCCGGCCCCGCGCCGAGCCCCGCGGCCGCCCGGACGGCCGCCACTCCCCGTACCACCGCCGGCGTGTCCTGCACGCTCGACGGCATCACCCGGCTCGGGCCCGAGGCGTTCGCCGACTTCCTCGCCGACCCGGCGGTCACGGCCGACGGCTGTCTGCGCGGCCTCGTCTGGAGCTGGGACGCCCGGCTCGCACCCGTGATGTCCGACGCCCACGTCCAGGCCGTCTCCCACCGGGCGTCCGGCCTGGCCGCCACCCACAGCGCCCACCATCGCGGAGTAGCCAATGAGGCCCACCACCGTTGTGGA
>NZ_JAPSIW010000021.1 GCF_031178505.1 Streptomyces sp.
AGGCGGACGGCCTGCCCGACATCGGCGCCCACGACCAGCTGAAGCTGCTCGGCAACGACGTCATGCCCTTCTTCGACCAGGACGGCGTCCACGAGATCTACCGTTCCTGGCGGAAGGTCCTCGCCGAGTACGACGGCGAGCGCATCCTCGTCGCCGAGGCCTGGACGCCGACCGTCGACCGCACGGCGAACTACGTGCGCCCCGACGAGATGCACCAGGCGTTCAACTTCCAGTACCTCGGCACCCACTGGGACGCGGTCGAGCTGCGGACCGTCATCGACGCCTCGCTCGCCGCGATGCGCCCGGTCGGCGCCCCCACCACCTGGGTGCTCTCCAACCACGACGTCACCCGCCACGCCACCCGCTTCGCCAACCCGGCGGGCCTCGGCACCCAGCTGCGCACCCCGGGCGACCGGGAGCTGGGCCTGCGCCGGGCCCGGGCGGCGACCCTGCTCATGCTGGCCCTGCCCGGCTCCGCCTACGTCTACCAGGGCGAGGAGCTCGGCCTGCCGGACGTCACCGACCTGCCCGACGAGGTCCGCCAGGACCCCTCGTTCTGGCGGGCCAGCGGCCAGGACGGCTTCCGCGACGGCTGCCGGGTGCCGATCCCGTGGACCGTCGAGGGCTCCTCGTACGGCTTCGGCGACGGCGGCTCCTGGCTGCCGCAGCCGGCCACCTGGGGGAGCTTGAGCGTCGAGGCGCAGACCGGCGACCCGGGCTCCACCCTGGAGCTGTACCGCAGCGCGCTCGCCGTCCGGCGTGAGCGCCCCGAGCTCGGTGCGGGCGACTTCGTCGAGTGGCTGGAGGCACCCGAGGGTGTGCTCTCCTTCCGCCGCGGCGGATTCGTCTGCACCGCCAACACCACCGGCCGGGCCATCTCCGTCCCGCTGCCCGGCCGGTATCTCCTCTCCAGCGAGGACATCAGGATCGACACCGCCGGCGGCACCGCCGAGGTGCCCGCCGACACCACCGTCTGGTGGGCGGCGTGACGATCCCCCAGCCGCGGGGGGGGGGGGGGCGCGGCCCCCCCCGCCCGGGCCCCGCGGGCCCCCCCGGGGGGCCGGCGGCCCCCCCCCCCGCCACCCCCCCCGGCGCCGGCCGCCCCGGGACGGACCCGGCCAACCCGGGCGGCCTCCCCGGCGGCGCCGAGCAGCAGGACGGCTGACCCGGGACCGGACCGCCCGGACCGCCCCCCCGCGGCTCGCGGACATCGCGGCCCAGTCCGGCGTCAGCGAGGCCACCGTCAGCCGCGTCCTCAACGGCAAGGCGGGCGTGGCCGGCGCGACCCGGCACAAGGTGCTCGCGGCGCTCGACGTGCTGGGCTACGAACGTCCCGTACGGCTCAAACGCCGCAGCGCCGGGCTCGTCGGCCTCGTCGTGCCCGAGCTGACCAACCCGATCTTCCCGGCCTTCGCGCAGGTCGTCGAGCAGGTCCTGGCCGGGCACGGCTACACCCCCGTGCTCTGCACGCAGATGCCCGGCGGTGCCACCGAGGACGAGCTGGTCGACCAGCTCGTCGAGCGCGGCGTGGCCGGCATCGTCTTCCTCTCCGGGCTCCACGCCGACGCCTCCGCCGACCCCACCCGCTACGCGCGGCTGACCGAGCGGGGCGTGCCGTTCGTCCTCATCAACGGCTACAACGAGCGCATCGACGCCAACTTCGTCTCGCCCGACGACCGGGCCGCCGCCCGCATGGCCGTACGGCACCTGGTCGAACTCGGCCACGAGCGGATCGGGCTCGCCGTCGGCCCCACCCGGTACGTGCCCTCGCGCCGCAAGGCCGAGGGTTTCACGGCCGAACTCCACGAACTCCTCGGCATCGAACGGGACGAGGCCGAGCGGTTCATCCGGCCCACCCTGTTCGGCGTCGAGGGCGGCCACGCCGCCGCCGACATCCTGCTGCGCGAAGGCTGCACGGGCATCGTCTGCGGCTCCGACCTGATGGCGCTCGGGGTCATCCGGGCGGTCCGGGCCCGCGGCCTCGACGTGCCCCGCGACGTCTCCGTCGTCGGCTTCGACGACTCGCCGCTCATCGCCTTCACCAGCCCGCCGCTCTCCACCGTCCGCCAGCCGGTGCAGGCGATGGCGACGGCCGCCGTCGGCGCGCTCCTGGAGGAGATCGAGGGCAACCCGGTGCAGCGCACGGAGTTCGTGTTCCAGCCGGAGCTGGTGGTGCGCGGTTCCACCGCCCAGCCGCCCGGCCGGGAGCCGCAAGTCCTTTCGTAACAACTTGCGTTGCGGCGTCCGGAGGGTTGACCGGGCGTCGGGGCACTCGTACGGTCACGGCTGAAAACAGTTGCTGAAGCTTTCGGCAACTTCTTGCGACATCGACGTCGTACAGGAGGAAGCATGGCCAGAAGGACCGTGGCCGCCGCGCTCGCCCTCGTGGCGGGAGCCGCTGTGGCCGTCACGGGGAACACCCCGGCCCAGGCCACCCCGCCCGGCGAGAAGGACGTCACCGCGGTGATGTTCGAATGGAACTTCGCCTCCGTGGCCCGCGAATGCACCGACCGTCTCGGCCCCGCCGGTTACGGCTACGTCCAGGTCTCGCCGCCTCAGGAGCACCTCCAGGGCAGCCAGTGGTGGACCTCGTACCAGCCGGTCAGCTACAAGATCGCCGGCCGCCTCGGTGACCGCGCCGCGTTCAAGAACATGATCGACACCTGCCACGCCGCGGGCGTCAAGGTCGTCGCCGACTCCGTCATCAACCACATGGCGAACGGCTCCGGCACGGGAACGGGCGGGACCCCGTTCTCCAAGTACGACTACCCCGGCCTCTTCTCGGGCGCCGACATGGACGACTGCCGCGCCCCGATCTCGAACTACCAGGACCGGGCCAACGTCCAGAACTGCGAACTGGTCGAGCTCCCCGACCTCGACACCGGCGAGGACTACGTCCGGGGCCGGATCGCCGGCTACCTCAACGACCTCCTCTCGCTCGGCGTCGACGGCTTCCGCATCGACGCGGCCAAGCACATGCCGGCCGCCGACCTCGCGAACATCAAGTCCCGGCTGACCAAGCCGGACGTGTACTGGAAGCTGGAGGCCATCCACGGCGCCGGCGAGGCCGTCTCCCCGAGCGAGTACCTCGGCAGCGGTGACGTCCAGGAGTTCCGCTACGCCCGCGACCTCAAGCGGATCCTGCAGAACGAGAAGCTCTCCTACCTCAAGAACTTCGGCGAGGCCTGGGGTTACATGCCCTCCGGCCAGTCCGGTGTCTTCGTCGACAACCACGACACCGAGCGCGGCGGCGACACCCTGTCCTACAAGGACGGCGCGCAGTACACCCTCGCCTCCGTCTTCATGCTCGCCTGGCCGTACGGCTCCCCGGACGTCCACTCCGGCTACGAGTGGACCGACAAGAACGCCGGCCCGCCGGGCGGCGGCCGCGTGAACGCCTGTTACAGCGACGGCTGGAAGTGCCAGCACGCCTGGCGCGAGATAGCGTCCATGGTCGGCTTCCGCAACACCGCCCGCGGCCAGGCCGTCACCCAGTGGTGGGACAACGGCAACAACGCCATCGCGTTCGGCCGCGGCTCCAAGGCGTACGTGGTCATCAACCGCGAGTCCTCGGCCCTCGGCCGCACCTTCCAGACCTCGCTGCCCGCCGGCACCTACTGCGACGTCCAGTCCGGCAACCCCGTCACGGTGAACGCCGCCGGCCAGTTCACCGCCACCCTCGGCGCCCACACCGCGCTCGCCCTGCACACCGGTGCCACCGGCTGCGGCAGCGGCACCACCCCGCCCCCGGCCACCGCCGGCGCCTCCTTCAACGTCACCGCCACCACGGTGGCCGGCCAGAACATCCACGTCACCGGCAACCGTGCCGAGCTCGGCAACTGGAACCCGGCCGCCGCCCCGAAGCTCGACCCGGCCGCGTACCCCGTGTGGAAGCTCGCCGTGAACCTGCCCGCCGGCACGGTCTTCGAGTACAAGTACGTCCGCAAGGACGCGGCCGGGAACGTGACCTGGGAGTCCGGCGCCAACCGCACCGCGACCGTCCCCGCCTCCGGCCAGGTCGTCCTGAACGACACCTTCCGCAACTGAGCCGTCCACCCCAGGGGCCGCCCCGCCGGGGCGGCCCCCCTCTTCCCGTACCTCCAGGGAGCTCCCCCGTGATACGCAAGAGAACGGCGGTCGCCCTGGCCGCCGCCCTGTGCGCGGCCCTCGTGCCCGCCCTCCCGGCCGGCGCGGCCCCCCGCCCGCCCGCCCCGCCCTCCGACCGGGCCCTCGCGGCGCAGCCCGCCCGCCAGGACCTCACCCGCGAGCAGTTCTACTTCGTCCTGCCCGACCGCTTCGCCAACGGCTCCACCGCCAACGACCGCGGCGGACTGACCGGCGGACGCCTGGAGACCGGCTTCGACCCCTCCGACAAGGGCTTCTACCAGGGCGGCGACCTCAAGGGCCTCACCCGGCGCCTCGACTACATCAAGGGCCTCGGCACCACCGCCATCTGGATGGCGCCGATCTTCAAGAACCGGCCCGTGCAGGGCACCGGCAAGGACGCCTCGGCCGGCTACCACGGCTACTGGATCACCGACTTCACCCAGGTCGACCCGCACTTCGGCACCAACGAGGACCTGGAGAAGCTGATCGAGGCCGCCCACGCCAAGGGCATGAAGGTCTTCTTCGACGTCATCACCAACCACACCGCCGACACCGTCGACTACGCCGAGAAGAAGTACGGCTACCGGCCCAAGGGCGCCTACCCGTACCTCGACAAGGACGGCCGCCCCTTCGACGACCGCACGGCCGTCGGCCGGGTCGACGCCGACTCCTTCCCGTACACCCCGGTCGAGAAGGCGAACACCAAGGTCCCGGCCTGGCTCAACGACCCCACGATGTACCACAACCGGGGCGACTCCACCTGGGCCGGCGAATCCGCCGAGTACGGCGACTTCGTCGGCCTGGACGACCTGTGGACCGAGCGCCCCGAGGTCGTCGAGGGCATGAAGCGGATCTACGAGAAGTGGGTCCACGACTTCAAGATCGACGGTTTCCGCATCGACACCGTCAAACACGTGGACCTGGACTTCTGGACCCAGTGGGCCACCGCGCTCGACGCCTACGCGAAGAAGCGGGGCCGCGAGGACTTCTTCATGTTCGGCGAGGTCTACTCCGCCGACCCCGCCGTCACCGCCCCCTACGTCACCCGCGGCCGGCTCGACTCCACCCTGGACTTCCCCTTCCAGGACGCGGCCCGCGCCTTCGCCTCCCAGGGCGCGGGCGCCGACCGGCTCGCCCGGGTCTTCGCCCAGGACTACCGCTACACCACCGACAAGGCCAACGCCTACGAGCAGGTCACCTTCCTCGGCAACCACGACATGGGCCGCTTCGGAGGCTTCCTGGAGCAGGACAACCCGAACGCCTCCGACGCCGAACTCGTCCGCCGGGCCACCCTCGCCAACGAGCTGATGTTCTTCTCGCGCGGCAACCCGGTGATCTACTACGGCGACGAGCAGGGCTTCACCGGTCCCGGCGGCGACAAGGACGCCCGCCAGACCCTCTTCGCCTCACGGACCGCCGACTACCTCGACGACGACCAGCTCGGCACCGACCGCACGCACGCCACCGACGCGTACGACACCGGACACCCCCTCTACCGGTCCGTCGCCGCCCTGTCGAAGCTCACCAAGGCGCACCCCGCCCTGCGCGACGGCATCCAGCGGGAGCGGTACGCCGAGGGCTCCGTGTACGCCTTCACCCGCACCGACGCCGGGGACCGCACCGAGTACCTGGTCGCCGCCAACAGCTCCACCGCGCCCAGGACCGTCACCGTCCCCGTCGACGCCACCGCCTTCACCACCCTGTACGGCGGCCGGGGCGCCGTCACCGCGAAGGACGGGGCCGTCACCGTCACCGTCCCCGCCCTCTCCTCCCTGGTCCTGCGGGCCGACGCCCCGCTCCCGGCCCCGGCCACCGGCCCGTCGGTCACCCTGAAGGCCCCGGCCGCCGGATCCACCGGCACCGTCGAGATCACCGCCGGCGTCGACGGCGGCGGCCTCAACCGGGTCGTCTTCGCCGCGCAGACCGGAGACGGCCGCTGGCAGACCCTCGGCACCGCCGACCACGCCCCCTACAAGGTCACCCACCACGTCACCGCGCCCGCCGGCACCCCGCTCCGCTACAAGGCCGTCGCCGTCGACGCCGCCGGACGCACCGCGAGCGCCACCGCGTCCACCACGGCCGGCGCGCCCCCCGCCCCCGAGAAGCCGGTGGCCGTCGAGCGGCCCTACGCCGTCGTCCACTACCAGCGGCCGGACGGCGACTACGACGGCTGGAAGCTGAAGGCGGCCGGCCAGGAAGCCGCCTTCACCGGTCGGGACGCCCACGGCGCCTTCGCCTGGGTGAAGGTCCCCGAGGGTGCCTCCTCGATCCCGTACACCGTCGAGAAGGACGGCACCGCCGACGGCCCGCAGCGCAGCATCACCCTCGGCCGCACCGGCGAGGTCTGGATCACGCAGGGCCGTGACGGCCAGTCCGACACCGCCCCCGCCCCGGCGCCCCAGGACAGGACCAAGGCCGTCCTCCACTACCAGCGCGCCGACGGGAACCACGACGGCTGGGGCCTCCACACGTGGACCGGCGCCGCCCAGCCCACCGACTGGTCCAAGCCCCTCATGCCGACCCGCGTCGACGCCTACGGCGCCGTCTTCGAGGTGCCGCTCGCCGAGGGCGCGAGCACCCTCTCGTACATCCTCCACAAGGGCGACGAGAAGGACCTGCCCACCGACCAGTCCCTCGACCTCGCCACCCACGGTCACGAGGTCTGGCTGCTCGGCGGACAGCAGCAGTACCTCCTGCCGATGGCCGGCGGCACCCCGAACCTCGACCTCACCAAGGCCGAGGCCCAGTGGATCGACCGGAACACCGTCGTCTGGAAGGTCAAGGCCACCGAGGCCACCAGCCAGCAGCTGGTGTACGCCGAGAACGGCGGGATCACCGTCACCGACGGCGCCCTGAGCGACGAGGGCCGCTGGCTGCGCCTCAACCCCGGCACCCTCACCGACGCCCAGAAGGCGAAGTTCCCGCACCTCAAGGACCATCCGGCCTTCACCGTCGACCCGCGCGACGCCGACCGGGTCCGCTCCTCCCTGCGCGGCCAGCTCGTCGCCACCCAGCGGGCCGCCAACGGCGCCCTGCTCGCCGCCACCGGCGTGCAGACCGCCGGCGTCCTCGACGACCTGTACGCGCGGAAGGCGACGAGGGCCGCCCTCGGCCCCGTCTTCCGCGACGGCCGCGTCACCCTCTCCGTCTGGGCCCCCACCGCCCAGTCCGTCGCCCTCGAACTCGACGGCAGGACCGTGCCCATGCGGCGCGACGAGGCCGCCGGCGTCTGGTCCGTCACCGGCCCGAAGTCCTGGTCCGGAAAGCCGTACCGGTACGCGGTGAAGGTCTGGGCGCCCACCGTCGGGAAGATCGTCCTCAACAAGGTCACCGACCCCTATTCCACCGCCCTCACCACCGACTCCACCCACAGCCTCGCCGTCGACCTCACCTCCCCGGCGCTGGCCCCCAAGGGCTGGAAGGACCTGCGCAAGCCGGCCCCCGTGCCGCTGCGCGACGCCCAGATCCAGGAGCTGCACGTCCGCGACTTCTCGATCGCGGACCGTACGGCGAACCCGGCGCACCGCGGCACCTACCTGGCCTTCACCGACAAGGACAGCAAGGGCTCGAAGCACCTCAAGGCGCTCGCCGACTCCGGCACCTCCCACGTCCACCTGCTGCCGGTCTTCGACATCGGCACCGTTCCCGAGAAGAAGTCCGCGCAGACCGCCCCCGCCTGCGACCTGAAGGTCTACGCCCCCGACTCCGAGGAGCAGCAGGCCTGCGTGGCCGCCGCCGCGGCCAAGGACGCCTACAACTGGGGCTACGACCCGCTGCACTACACGGTCCCCGAGGGCTCCTACGCCACCGACCCGGACGGCACCCGCCGCACGGTCGAGTTCCGGCGGATGGTCCAGGCCCTCAACGGCCAGGGCCTGCGCACCGTGATGGACGTCGTCTACAACCACACCGTCGCCGCCGGGCAGTCGGACAAGTCCGTCCTCGACCGGATCGTGCCCGGCTACTACCAGCGCCTCCAGGCCGACGGCACCGTCGCCACCTCCACCTGCTGCGCCAACACCGCGCCCGAGAACGCGATGATGGGCAAGCTCGTCGTCGACTCGGTCGTCACCTGGGCCAAGCAGTACAAGGTCGACGGCTTCCGCTTCGACCTCATGGGCCACCACCCGAAGGAGAACATCCTCGCCGTCCGCAAGGCGCTCGACGCGCTCACCGTCGAGAAGGACGGCGTCGACGGCAAGGCGATCATCCTCTACGGCGAGGGCTGGAACTTCGGCGAGGTCGCCGACGACGCCCGCTTCGTCCAGGCCACCCAGAAGAACATGGCCGGCACCGGCATCGCCACCTTCTCCGACCGGGCCCGCGACGCCGTCCGCGGCGGCGGCCCCTTCGACGAGGACCCCGGCGTCCAGGGCTTCGCCTCCGGTCTCGCCACCGACCCCAACTCCTCGCCCGGCAACGGCTCCCCGGAGCAGCAGAAGGCCCGCCTCCTGCACTACCAGGACCTCATCAAGGTCGGCCTGTCCGGCAACCTCGCCTCCTACACCTTCACCGACACCTCCGGGCGTACGGTCAAGGGCTCCGAGGTCGACTACAACGGCTCCCCGGCCGGCTACGCCGCCGCCCCCGGAGAGGCCCTCGCCTACGCCGACGCCCACGACAACGAGACCCTGTACGACGCGCTCGCCTTCAAGCTCCCGGCGGACACCTCCCCGGCGGACCGGGCCCGCGCCCAGGTCCTCGCCATGGCGACGGCCACCCTCTCGCAGGGCCCGGCGCTCTCCCAGGCCGGCTCGGACCTGCTGCGCTCCAAGTCCCTCGACCGCAACTCCTACGACAGCGGCGACTGGTTCAACGCCGTCCACTGGGACTGCCGGGACGGCAACGGCTTCGGCCGCGGCCTCCCGCCGGCCGCCGACAACAAGGCCAAGTGGCCCTACGGCAAGCCGCTGCTCACCCACCCGTCCCTGACGGTCGGCTGCGCCGAGATCGACGGCGCGTCCGCCGCCTACCGGGACCTCCAGAAGATCCGTACCGGCGAGCCGGCGTTCTCCCTGGCCACGGCGGGCCAGGTGCAGGAGTCCCTGTCCTTCCCGCTCTCCGGGCCCGCCGAGACCCCGGGCGTGATCACCATGCGCCTCGGTGACCTGGTGGTCGTTCTCAACGCCGCCCCGCGGGCCCAGGCGCAGACGGTCCCCGGCCTCGCCGGGAAGGCGTACGCGCTCCACCCGGTCCAGGCGAACGGCTCCGACCCGGTGGTCAGGTCCGCCTCGTACGCGGCCGGTTCCGGCACCTTCACGGTCCCGGCCCGGACGGTCGCGGTCTTCAAGGCCACGGGCTGACCGGCACCTCGCCCGAGGCCGCCGCCCCGGCACCGGAACCCTCCGGTGCCGGGGCGGCGGCGCGTCGGGCGGGCGACCCGGGGCCCCCGTACGTGTCCGCCCGTCGGAAGGTCACTTGTGCGGTCGGGGCGATCCCCGTCAGGGTGTGGCCCGACACCGTCCTCACCGGGAGTGACCCATGCCGCAGATCACCGTCGACTACTCCGCGCCCCTCGACCGGCGCGGCTTCGCGCTCGCCCTGCACCCGCTGGTCGTGGAGACCGTCGACACGAAGCCCGAGGCCTGCAAGACCCGCTTCCGCGAGGTGGAGGAGGCGGTCGTCGGGGACGGCTCCACCGAGGACGCCGTCGTCCACGTCGAGATCGCCCTGCTCGCCGGCCGCGCGGACGAGGTCAAGGCGCGGCTCTCGGAGGCCGTGCTCGACCTGCTGCCCCGCCACCTGAAGACGGCCGACGGGGTACGGCTCTCGGTCGAGGTCCGCGACCTCGAACCGTCCTACCGCAAGCGCTGATCCGGCACCCGGGGCAGCAGCGCGGAGAGCCGCGTCACCAGGTCCGCGAAGGGCCCGTCGGCCGGCTCCCCGGCGAGGATGCCGATCAGGACGTCCGCCACCTCCGCGTCGTACGCGGCGCTCACCGCGGCCAGCGCCGCGAAGTCGTGCACGAGCTGCAGCTCCAGCTCCTCGCGCGGCACCCGGCGGCCGTCCAGCCACAGCAGGGCCGTCGACTCGGCGAGCGACACCCAGGAACGGACGACCAGTTCGAGCCGGGGCGAGGGGCCGCGGACCTCCAGGTGCGCGAGGATCTGCTCGTAGGCGGCCTGCCGCACCTCGTCGATCATCGCGTTCGTCGTGGACGAGCCCACGGCCGGGCCGCCGCGCATCAGCGCCGCGAACCCCGGCCCGTGGTCGTCCACGAAGTCGAAGAACCGGCCCATCACCCGCAGCAGCCGCGCGCCCAGCGGGCCCTGCGGGGGCTCCAGGAAGCGGGCGGCGAGCTCGTCGGCCGCGCGCCGCAGCGCCGCCTCGTACAGGCTCTGCTTGCCGGGGAAGTAGTGGTACACCAGGGGGCGCGAGATGCCGGCGGCCGCAGCGATCTCGTTGATGGACACCTCGTCGGGGGAGCGGTGGCTGAAGAGTTCGAGGGCCACCCCGATCAGCTGCTGCTTGCGCTCCTCGACGCCCATCCTGCGGCGTACCCCGGTCGTCATGCGAACAGCCTAACGGGGTCCGTTACGCTCCTGGTCCATGAGCGCTTCCGAGCAGGACACCCCGGCCGCCGAGGCCCCGGAGGACGACGACCGGAGCCGGGACCAGGACCCGGAGCGGAACGAGGGCCAGGACGCGGAGCGGGACGGGGGCCGGGACCCGGACGCGGAGCGGGACGAGGACCCGGCCGGCGCGGGCGGTGGGCTCACCCCGAAGCAGGCCCGGAGGCTGCGCGTCGCCGCCGCCTCGGTCCTGCTCGTCGCGATGGCCGTCGTCCTGGCCGTCCGGCTGGCGAGCCGCACCTCCGTGCTGGTCGTCGGCGTGTACGGCCTGGCGATGATCCTCTGCGGTGTGGTGATCGAGCTCTCCCGCAACGGGCGGACGCGCCTGGGCACCTGGCTCCTGGTCGGCGGCCTCCTCGCCGCGCTCGCCTTCGACTGGCTGATCCTCCCGTAGGGGAGCGGGACTACAGGTCGAGCACGAGCCGGCCGCCCGCCGACCGGGACACGCAGATCAGCATCGAGTCCTTCCGCTCCGCGTCGGTGAGCAGCTCGTCCCGGTGGTCGACCTCGCCCGCCAGGACCCGCTGCCGGCAGCTGCCGCAGAAGCCCTGGCGGCAGGAGTACGCCACGTCCGGCAGCTCGTCCCGCACCGCCGCCAGGACCGACCGGTCCGCCGGCACGGTCACCGTCCGCCCGGAGCGCCGCAGTTCGACCTCGAAGGCGCTGCCGCCGGCCGGCGCGGAGGCCGTGAAGCGCTCCAGGCGCGGCTCGCGGCCCTCCGGCATCGCCGCCGCCACGGCCGCCATCAGCCCGTCGGGCCCGCAGCAGTACACGGCCGTCTCGGGCGGCAGTTGGGCGAGGAACGCGAGGTCGGGGCGGCCCGACTCGTCCTCGGCCGCCACCGTCACCCGGTCGCCGCCGAGCCGTTCGACCTCCGCCAGGTACGGCATGGTGGCCCGGCTCCGGCCGCCGTACACCAGCCGCCAGTCCGCCCCGGCCGCCTCGGCGGCGCGCACCATCGGCAGGAGCGGGGTGATGCCGATGCCGCCGGCGACGAAGACGTACGAGGGCGCGGCGGCGAGCGGGAAGCGGTTGCGGGGTCCCCGGATCTCGACCTCCGCGCCCGGGCGCAGCCGCTCGTGCACCTCGCGCGAGCCGCCCCGGCCGCCCTGCCCCTCCTCGACGAGCCGGGTCGCGATCGTGTACGCGCCGCTGTCGGCCGGGTCGCCGCAGAGCGAGTACTGCCGGACGAGCCCGGAGGGCAGCACCAGATCGACATGGGCGCCCGGCTGCCAGGAGGGCAGCCGCTCGCCTTCGAGGCGGAGCTCCACGACCCCCTCGGCGGGCGTGGCGCGGCCGGTGACCAGGACGCGCCGGGGGACGGTGGCACCGCGCCCGTACCCGGACACCGGCTCGTCGAGGGCCGGCATGGGCCACAGCGGGGCGGTGCCCATCCGGCGGCGCACCGCACGGCGGACCAGCAGCGCGGCCCCGGCGGCCAGGGCGACGGTGGTGAACCGGGGCATCAGCGGCCTCCGTTGGCGCCGGGGGAGGAGGCGAGGTAGGCCAGGGCCTGCGCGGTGTCGCCCTCCTGGGACGGGTGGTAGGAGCGGCTGAGGTACCGGGGGATCGAGCGCAGCATGGCCGGGGTGGAGGGCAGCACGCCCTCGCGGCCCCGGCGGACGAAGTCCGCGAAGGAGGCCTTCGGGTCGAGCAGGTTCGGGTCGTTCTCCAGGAAGAAGCGGACCCCGCGCTGCCAGAGGAAGACGAGCGCGGAGAAGGCCAGCGCCCAGGTGCGGGCGCGGCGCCGGTAACCGCCGTCCAGGTGCAGGAAGAGTTCGAAGGCGACCGCGCGGTGCTCGACCTCCTCCGCGCCGTGCCAGCGCAGCAGGTCCAGCATCGTCGGGTCGGCGCCGCGCCGGTCCAGCTCGTCGGCGTTGAGGACCCAGTCGCCGAGGAAGGCCGTGTAGTGCTCGATGGCGGCGATGAGGGCGACCCGCTCCTTCAGCCACCAGCGGCGCGCCCGGCCGGGCGGCAGTGTGCGGTCGCCGAGGAGCTTCTCGAAGAACCAGTCCACCTGCGCGGTGTACGGGGTGGGGTCGAGGCCCAGCTTCCGCAGGTGCGGGAGGACGTCGTCGTGGGCCTGGGAGTGCACCGCCTCCTGGCCGATGAAGCCGATGACGTCCTCGCGGAGCCGGTCGTCGGTGATGTACGGCAGCGCCTGCTTGTACACGTGCACGAACCACCGCTCGCCGGCCGGGAGCAGCAGGTGCAGCACGTTGATGGTGTGGGTGGTGAAGGGGTCGCCGGGAACCCAGTGCAGGGGGGTCTCCTGCCAGTCGAAGGCGACCTTGCGGGCCTTGAGTCCGACGTGTTCCGACGCCACCGGTGCGGGCTGCGTATTAGACATGGCGTCAATGTACTGAGCGGTAGACGGGCGGCCAAGGGGCGTGCGCGCGCTTTCTGGCCCCGCCCCGGCCCCGCCTCCGGCTCGCCCCCGCCCCGCCCCGGCCCCGCCGCTCACCGCAGCGCCGTCACCCGCGTCCCGTCCTCCAGCGTCCCCGTCACCTCCGCCCGGCTCCCCTGCGCCGCCCGTACGGCGAGGAGGTGCCCCTCCGCGTGCCCCCGGACCCCGCCCGACAGGTCCAGCGACGCGACGTCCTCCGTACCCGCCGCCAGCACGTGCCAGGTCCCGCTCGGGGCGCGCCACAGCACGCCGGCCAGCACGCGCGGGTCCCGCACGCCGCAGGCCGGGGAGTCGTCGGAGCGGGCCACCGTCACGGCCGGCGCCCCGGACGGCTTCGTCCCGGCGGGCAGCGCAGGCGCGAACTGGGCCAGGACCCGGGTGCCCGCACCCCGCCACGTCTCCGCCCGGGTGCACAGCCAGGACGCCCGCCCCGCTCCCTCCGGCAGCGCCTGCCGGGCGAACCGCCAGGCCCGCACCGACCGCACCCCGTGGCCCCGGACCACCGCCAGAGCGCAGGCCGTCCGCGCCCACTCCCGCCGCGCCTCCGCACCCGTCGGGTCCACGGGCGCGGCCGGCGGACCCCACAGGAGCCGGGCCGGCGCCACCTCGCCCAGGTCCGTGAGGACCCACCGCCCCGAACCGTCCCCCACCTGGAGGGTGTTCCAGCGGACGCACCCCTGCGCCCGCGCCGGACTCGGCAGCGGCTCGGTCACCCCGGACGCGTCCCGCGCGAGCGGCCACGGCTCCTTCGCCGGCATCAGCAGGTCCCGTACCGCCGTCTCCCGTACCCACGGCGCCGTCAGATAGCGGACGTTCTCCGCCGTGCGGGAGACCACCAGCGCCGCCGCGCCGGCCGCGTCGGCCGCGTCCGTCCGCGCGAAGTCCAGTGCCGCGCCCGCCGTCCCCTCCACCGGCTCCGCGTACCGCACCACCCGCAGCCCGTCGTGGAACAGCACCACCCGGACCCCGTCCAGCACCCCCGCGAACAGCAGCTGCGGCGGCCCCATCGGCGGCCCCACCGGCGTCCCCGGCGTCGCCGCGGAACGGACCGCGCCGCTCGGCCGCGCCCACACGGCAAGGGCCCGCCGCAGCAGCGCCCGGTCCCCGGCCAGCGCGCCCCGCGCGGGCCACACCGAGAAGTCCCGCCGCGTGGAGTCCCGCCAGAGCGCCGCCGGGACCCGCTTCACCTGCCCCGGGTCGAGTGCCGCCTCCGCCGCCGGGTTGCGGGCGTACCAGGGCGCGGCGGCCCCGTTCCTGCCCCAGCCGTCACCGGGCAGCCCCAGCAGCGTCCCGCAGACCACCAGCGCCGCCGCCGCGACCAGCGCCGCCCGGCCGTGCCGGCGGCGCCGCATCAGGTCCGTCGGGCGGGCCTGGAGCGAGCACGGGTCGAACTCGGGGGACTCCAGGAGCGCCGCCCCGCCGGCCCGGTCCGCCGCGCCCGTGGCCTCCGCCTCCCCGGCCACCGCGGCGTCCACCCCGTCCGCCTCCGCGAGCGCCGCCGCCGGTTCCGCCACGCCCGCCGCCGCCAGCACCCGCAGCACCTCCGCGTCCCCCTGCCGCTCCAGACCGCGCAGCACGTACGCGGCCCGCCCCGGCCCGGACACCGCCGACAGGAGCTGGTCCAGGGCGAGTTCGTCCGCGCCGCCCACCCGGGGGAAGAGGCGGAGCCCCCACACCTGCGGCAGCAGCGGCGGGAACTGCGCCCGGCGCGGCAGGGCCCGCCGCCGCAGCGGCAGCCCGGCCACCAGCGCCTGGCGCAGCACCTCTCCCCGTACGTACGCGTACCCGGGGTCGACCGCGTCCTCCGGGCGCCGGGGGCCGGGCACCGCCGCACCCGGCACGCGCCGGCGCGGCAGCGCGCGCTGGACGAGCGCGTGCGCCGTCACCACCCGGCGGTTGCGCCCCAGCGTCGGCGGCAGGACCAGATAGGCGATGCGGACGAGGCGCGGATAGCGCTCCACGAGCGCGGCCTCTGCCTGCTCGACGTCGACGGGGCCGATGGACGAGGGGGCGACATCCTGGATGCTCACCTTCAGCAGAACGAGCGATTCTTGCGATGGTCACCTTGGGCCCGCACGCGGCGCCCCGGCCGCCGCCCGGCCGTCCCTCAGGCGGCGCGGACCGTGAGCCGCTGCCGGATCAGCTCCGTCACCTCGTCCGGCACGCCGAGCCCGTCCCGTACGTACGCCTCCATCGACCCGTGCCGCACCGCCACCTCGTCCAGGGCCGCGTCCAGGTATTCCGGCAGCACCCCGATGAGCTCCAGGGCCAGCTCGGGGTCGCCGCCCTGGGCGATGAACCCTTCGATCATCGGCGCGAACGCCTGCCGCACCGCCGTGTTCACCGCCAGGTACTCGCCCCGGACGGTCTCCTCGTCCGCCCCGAGGAGCGACAGCAGCACCACCGCCGCCCACCCCGTACGGTCCTTGCCCGCCGTGCAGTGGAACAGCAGCGGCCCGGCGCCGGGCCGGCCCAGCTCGCCCAGCAGCGCGCGGTACGAGGCCCGCGCCGAAGCCCCCGACACGAAGGTCCGGTAGGTGCGCGCGAAGGCCTTGCGCGCCCGGCCCCCGCCCAGGTGCTCCTCCGCGAGGGCGGGGTCGGCGAGCAGCTCCTTGAGCCGCGCGGCGGGCGGCAGGCCGCTGCTGGCCAGCCGGTCCGCCAGCACGTCCGCGACGAGCAGCCGCGCTCCCTCCGGCAGCCGGTCGGGCCGCTCGGCGCGCTCCGCGTCCGTCCGGAAGTCCACGACGGTACGGATGCCGAGCGCGGCCACCACCGGCTCGGCCGCGTCCAGCCGGTCGAGCTGCGCCGAGCGGAGGGCGAGCCCGGGGCGGACGCTGCGGCCCGGGCCGAGCGGCAGGCCGCCGAGATCGCGGAGATTGGCGACGGAGACGGCGGGAAGGGCGGGCATGGCGTCGGCTCCTCCGGGGGCGGTGCGTACGGACGCTTTTCCGCCGACCGTAGTGGATGGAGCGGGTTCGGGCAGGTCAGCGGTTCCGGCGGGTGGCGGCCCGGCCCTTCGTCGGGCGGTCCCTCGGGGAGGGACACCCCGGGGAGGCGGTCTTCAGGGGCCGGCGGCCGGGTGACACCATGGCGGGCGATGACGGATGCCCGGTCGCCGCTGCGCGCCCTGCGAGCCGCGCTCTTCGCGGTGGTGTGCGTGGCACTGTCCGCCGTGGGGCATTCGTCCATGTCTGCCCACCCCCTGCCGCCGCTCGCCCTGCTCGCCGCCTTCGCGGTGACCACGGGCGCCGCCTGGGCCGCGGCGGGCCGCCGCCGGGGGCCGGTGACCATCGCCGGCGCGCTGCTCGTCCTCCAGGGCGCGCTGCACCTGACCTTCTCGGCCGCGGGCGGCCACGCGCCGGCCCCGGCCGCCACCCCGGCCGCCCACGCCGGGCACGCGCTCGGCCACGGACACGGCGCGCACACCACCATGGACATGGCGCACACCGTCCCCGGCGCCGCGCCCGGCCCGGGCGCAGGCATGCTCGCCGCCCACCTCCTCGCCGCGCTCCTCTGCGGCCTCTGGCTCGCCCGGGGCGAGGCCGCCCTCTTCACCCTCGCCCGCGCCGCCCTCGCGTACGCCTTCACCCCGCTGCGCCTGCCGCTCGCCCTCGTCCCGGTGCCGGACGCCCCGCGCGGGCCGGTGCGCCGGACCCGGCGCGACGCGCCCGAGCCGCACTCCGTCCTCCTCGCCCACGCCCTCTCGCGGCGCGGTCCGCCCCGGCCGCCGGCACCCCGCGCCACGGCCCTCGGAGCACGCACAGCACACGTCTGACCGGGGGTCGCCCACCCCTGCCGGCGATCACGCCGGCGTCGGACCACCGCACGCGTCGTACGCCGACGCGCGCCTGTCTCCAAGGACCGTCATGACCCTCGACGACCTCGCGCGCCCGGAAACCCCGGGCACGCCACCCCCGGCGGACCCGCACCCCGCCGCCGGGCCCGGCGCCACGCACGCCGGTACACCGGCCGACCCCCCCGCCGCCGGGCCGGGCGGCCGCCCCGGCACCTGGGCCGCCCTGCGCCCCCTCGTCCTCCGCGTCCACTTCTACGCGGGCGTCCTCGTCGCCCCCTTCCTCCTCGTGGCAGCCGTGAGCGGCCTCCTCTACGCCCTCTCGTTCCAGGCCGAGAAGGTGGTGTACGCCCACGAACTGGAGGTCCCCGTCGGCGCCACCACCCTGCCGCTGGAACAGCAGGTGCGCCTCGCCCGCGAGGTCAACCCGAACGGCACCGTCACCGCCGTCCGCCCCGGCGCCGAACCGGGCGCGACCACCCGCGTCCTGATGGCCGACCCCGACGTCCCCGAGGGCACCTCGCTCGCCGTCTTCGTGGACCCGTACACCGGTGACATCCGCGGGCAGCTCCCCAGCTACGGCAGCTCCGGTGCGCTCCCGCTGCGGACCTGGATCGACGGACTGCACCGCGATCTGCACCTCGGGGACCTCGGCCGGAACTACAGCGAGCTCGCCGCGAGCTGGCTGTGGGTGGTCGTCCTCGGCGGACTGTTCCTCTGGTTCGGCCGGCGCCGCGCGAAGCGCCGCACCCTGGTCCTGCCCGAGCGTGGTCCGAAGTCCCGTCGCCGTACCCTCTCCTGGCACGGTTCGGTCGGCCTGTGGGCCGCCCTCGGCCTGCTCCTGCTCTCCGCCACCGGACTGACCTGGTCGCGGTACGCGGGGGAGAACATCGGCTCCGTCCAGGACCGTCTCGGCGGCGCCACCCCCACCCTCGCGGCGGAGCTCGCGCCCGCCCGGGGCGCCGGCGGTCCCACGGGTCACGAGGGCCACGAGGGTCACGAAGGCCACGGCACGGGCACGGCGGCGAACGCCCCGGCCACGGACATCGGCCTGGACCGGGCGGTCGCCGCGGCCCGCGCCGCCGGCATCGACAGCCCCTCGATATCGGTCTCCCCGCCGGCGGACGGCAAGGGGTACGTGGTCAAGGAGACCGACACGCAGTTCCCGGTCGAGCTGGACGCGGTGGCCCTGGACCCGGCCGACGGCACGGTCGTCGACCGCCTCCGCTTCGCGGAGTACCCCGTCCTCGCCCAGCTCACCCGGATCGGCATCGACGCCCACACCGGTGTCTTCCTCGGCCTGTTCAACCAACTGGCCCTGGCAGCCCTCGCGCTGGCGCTGATCCTGCTCATCCTGTGGGGCTACCGCATGTGGTGGCTGCGCCGCCCGGGCCGTCCGGTCGCGCGCGGCACCTGGCGGCGGATCCCGGCCACCCTGCTGCTGCCCTGCGCGGCGGCCACCGCCCTGGTGGCCTGGTTCGTCCCGCTGCTCGGCGTCAGCCTGCTGCTGTTCCTCGCCGTCGACCTCGGCCTCGCCCTGAGGGCGAGGCCGAGGTCCCGGTACCGGGCCCGGCGAACGGCCTGATCAGGGCACGTACTTGTAGCCGACCCGCCGTACGGTCTGGATCGTACGGCGGTGCTCGGCGCCCAGCTTGCGGCGCAGCCGCGCCACGTGGACGTCGACCGTACGGCCGTCGCCGACGTGTCCGTACCCCCACACCGTCGTGACCAGCCGGTCCCGGCTGTGCACCCGGTGGGGGTGCGCCACCAGGTGGGCGAGCAGCTCGAACTCCAGGTACGTGAGGTCGAGCGCCCGCCCGTCCACGAGGGCGATCCGCCGCTCGCCGTCGATGACGACGGGGCCCGCCGCCTCCGCCACCGGCGCCGGCTGCGCGGTCGGCGCCGGCCCGGGCTGCGGACGGGCCGCGTACGCCTGCGCGGACGGGAACTCCACCTTCAGCGGGGGCTGTTCGTCGGCGGGGACGAGGACGAGGTAGCCGACCATCGGCGGGCGGCCGGGCAGGACCGGCAGCGCGTGCGGCGGCGCGGGCAGCAACTGGGCGCCCGGCGGCAGGAAGCCGGCGACCCGGGCGAGCCCGGCGGCCTCGTCGGGGTCGACGGCCCGCAGCCGGTGCCGGCCCGGCCGGAGCCCGGCGGACAGCGGGGAACCGGTCAGGGGGGCGGCGGTCGGGGAGGAGGCGACGGGCACGGAGGCAGGGGCGGGTGCGGTCTGGGTGGGGACCATGGGATTCTCAGCTCTTTCGCGCGAAATGACGGACGGTCAACGTCGTACGTGTCATGCGCGGCGGCCGAAGGCCGAAGGATCGGAACCGTTTCCGATCGGAGGCTTTAGAGGGCCGGCGCGTTCGTCGCGCGGCAACACACCCGGTCGAAATCGTGGTGCTGGCGGGAGGGCCAGAACGGCTGGAGGTCGTAGCGACCCGTCGCGGTGTCGTTCTTCGTGGCGGCCATATCCCTACTCTACTACTGGGGAACCGGATCGGTCCCGGACCGTCCGAAGGACAAGACGACGAAGGCCACGCGGCGGACACACGGCCGCAACGGACCGGCCACGTACGCCGCCGCCCGGCCCCGCGCACGGCGAGAGGGCGCCCGCCGTCACGAACGGCGGACGCCCTCTCCCGTCGGGCGGGTGCGGATCAGACCTGGCCGGCCTTCTCCAGGGCCTCGCAGCAGGTGTCCACCATGAGGCGGGTCACCACGTACGGGTCCACGTTCGCGTTCGGACGGCGGTCCTCGATGTAACCCTTGCCGTCCTGCTCCACCTGCCACGGGATGCGGACCGAGGCGCCTCGGTCCGAGACGCCGTAGGAGTACTGGTCCCACGGAGCGGTCTCGTGCAGACCCGTCAGGCGGTCGTCGATGCCCGCGCCGTAGTTCTTGACGTGGTCGAGCGGCTTCGAGCCCTCACCGAGCGCCTCGCAGGCGGTGATGATCGCGTCGTAACCCTCGCGCATGGCCTTGGTGGAGAAGTTGGTGTGCGCGCCCGCGCCGTTCCAGTCGCCCTTCACCGGCTTCGGGTCGAGCGTCGCGGCCACGTTGAAGTCCTCGGCCGTGCGGTAGAGCAGCCAGCGGGCCACCCACAGCTGGTCGGCGACCTCCAGCGGCGCCAGCGGGCCGACCTGGAACTCCCACTGGCCGGGCATGACCTCGGCGTTGATGCCGGAGATGCCGAGACCGGCCTTCAGGCAGTTCTCCAGGTGCGCCTCGACGATCGGACGGCCGTGGATCTCGTCCACGCCGACGCCGCAGTAGTAGCCGCCCTGCGGGGCCGGGAAGCCGTTGACCGGGAAGCCGAGCGGACGGGTGCCCTCGAAGAAGGTGTACTCCTGCTCGATGCCGAAGATCGGCTCCTGCGCGGCGTAACGGGCGTACGTCTCCGCCAGCGCGGCGCGCGTGTTGGAGGAGTGCGGCGTCATGTCCGTGTTGAGGACCTCGCACAGCACCAGGATGTCGTTGCCGCCGCGGATCGGGTCCGGGCAGGAGAAGACCGGCTTGAGCACGCGGTCCGAGGCGTGGCCCTCGGCCTGGTTCGTGCTGGAACCGTCGAAGCCCCAGATCGGCAGCTCCTCCAGGGCGAGACCCTCACCGGCGATGATCTTCGTCTTCGAGCGAAGCTTGGCGGTCGGCTCGGTGCCGTCGATCCAGATGTACTCAGCCTTGAAGGTCACGGGTCTCATCCTTTGGCGTGCTGCTGCGGGTTCTCGTACTCGCGGCGGCTCGCTGCGCTGCGAGAAGCTGCGGTCTCGTTCTGCGCGCAGCTTGGCAACACGGGATTTCCCTTCGGTTGCCCGTTTGTGAACCCCGTGTTACTCGGCCCTCCCGGCGCCGGTGGTCCCGGAGTGCCGCCGACGGCCCGCCGGGGGCCCGGGCGGCGACGGCCCCGCGTCCGCTGTCGGCGGGGCACGGCAGACTGGGGAGCATGGCGGATCACCTGGGCGCGAAGCCCCGCATCGGACTCCTCGGCACCGGCCCCTGGGCCGCCCGCACCCACGCCCCGGCGCTCGCCGCCCACGAGGGCGTCACCTTCGCGGGCGTGTGGGGCAGACGCCCCGAGGCGGCCCGTGAGCTCGCCGCGGCCTCCGGCACGCGCGCGTACGAGGACGCGGACGCGCTCATCGAGGCCTGCGACGCCGTCGCGCTCGCCCTCCCGCCGGACGTGCAGGCCCCGCTGGCGGCCCGGGCCGCGCGGGCCGGCCGGCACGTCCTTCTCGACAAGCCGGTCGCCACGACGGTGCCGGCGGCCCGTGAGGTCGCCGGGGCGGTGGAGGCCGCCGGGGTCGCCTCGGTGGTCTTCTGCACCCTCCGCTTCGCCGAGCCCACCGCCCGCTGGATCGACGCGCAGGCGCGGGCCGGCGGCTGGTTCCTGGGCGAGGCGCACTGGCTCGGCTCCCTCTACGGACCGGGGTCCGCCAGCCCGTACGCGGCCTCGCCCTGGCGGCGGACCAAGGGCGGCCTGTGGGACGTGGGCCCGCACGTCCTCTCCGTCCTCCTGCCGGTCCTCGGTGACGTCACCGGTCTCACCGCCGTCCGGGGCCCCGGCGACCTCCACCACCTGGTCCTGCGGCACGCCTCGGGCGCGAGCAGCACCGCCACGCTCACGCTCGGCGCCCCGCCGGAGGCGGCGGAGGCCTCGCTCACCCTGCACGGCACCCGGGGCCGCGCCGAACTGCCCGGCTGGAACGGGGCGGTGGACGCCTTCGGAGCGGCCGTCGACGCCCTCGTCACCTCCGCCCGCACCGGCGTCCCGCACGCCTGCGACGCCCGTTTCGGCCTGCGCCTCACCGAGATCCTGGCCGAGGCGGAGAACACGGCCCCCGCCCCCTGACCGGCGCCCCCGGCCGGACCGGGTCTCAGCGGGAGAGGGCGTCCCGCACGGCCTCCTCCGACCGGCCGACGACCGCCGTCCCGTCGTCCGCGGTGATGATCGGCCGCTGGATGAGCTTCGGGTGCGCGGACAGCGCCTCCACCCACCGGTCGCGGTGCTCCGCGTCCCGCGGCCACTCCTTCACCCCGAGCTCCTTGGCGACCGGCTCCTGGGTGCGGGTGATGTCCCACGGTTCGAGCCCGAGCCGCTCCAGGACCTCCCGGATCTCGTCGGGCGTCGGTACGTCCTCCAGGTAGCGCCGCACGGTGTAGTCGGCGCCCTCCGCGTCGAGCACACCGAGCGCGCCACGGCACTTGGAACAGGCGGGATTGATCCAGATCTCCATGGGCGTACGGTACCCCCCCGACCGCCTTCCACCACCCCCCAAACACCCTCTGGCCAGGGGCGATTGTCAGTGGGGGCCACTAAAATGGGGGGTGAGAGCGAGGGCCCCGGGGAGGGCCCCGCCCACCGTTCGCCAGGAGGTAGCCCATGGCTCTCGCCGTGATCCGGACACCGTCCCCCGAACCCTGGACGCCCCTGCGGAAGAAGCCGCTTCCCCCGGGCCGCCCCCGCGAGTGGTACGTGACGCACAACCGGCGCCTGAAGGCGATGCGCCTCGCCATCGCCCTGCTGGACTCCGGTGTGTACATCCCGTCGAAGGCGACCGACGCGACCATACGGAACACCGCGCACAGCCTGGGCATCCACCCGCCCTCCGACACCACCTGCCGCATGGTCCGCGCCCTCATCCGCCACGGCCGCTGACCCGGCGCGGGCCCGTCCCGCCCCCGGACACGGCGAAGGCCGCCACCCCCGACTGCGGGGTGGCGGCCTTCGGCGGCTTCAGCGGCCTGTGGCGCGGCTCGGCGGCACGGCTTAGAGGTCGAAGTAGAGCTCGAACTCGTGCGGGTGCGGGCGGAGCTGGATCGGGGCGATCTCGTGGGTGCGCTTGTAGTCGATCCAGGTCTCGATGAGGTCGGAGGTGAAGACACCGCCGGCCTGGAGGTACTCGTTGTCCTCCTCCAGGGCCTTGAGGACGGCCTCGAGGTTGGTCGGGACCTGCGGGACGCTCGCGTGCTCCTCGGGGGCCAGCTCGTAGAGGTCCTTGTCGATCGGCTCCATCGGCTCGATCTTGTTCTTGACGCCGTCCAGGCCCGCGAGGAGCAGGGCGGAGAAGGCGAGGTACGGGTTCGAGGACGGGTCCGGCGCGCGGAACTCGACGCGCTTGGCCTTCGGGTTCGAGCCCGTGATCGGGATGCGCATGGCGGCGGAGCGGTTGCGCTGCGAGTAGACCAGGTTGACCGGCGCCTCGAAGCCCGGGACCAGACGGTGGTAGGAGTTCACCGTCGGGTTGGTGAAGGCGAGCAGCGACGGGGCGTGCTTGAGGATGCCGCCGATGTAGTAGCGGGCGGTGTCCGACAGGCCCGCGTAACCGGCCTCGTCGTAGAACAGCGGGTCGCCGTTCGACCACAGCGACTGGTGGACGTGCATGCCCGAGCCGTTGTCACCGAAGATCGGCTTCGGCATGAAGGTCGCGGTCTTGCCGTTGCGCCAGGCGACGTTCTTGATGATGTACTTGAACAGCATCAGGTCGTCGGCCGCCGCGAGCAGCGTGTTGAACTTGTAGTTGATCTCCGCCTGGCCGGCGGTGCCCACCTCGTGGTGCTGGCGCTCGACCTGCAGGCCGACCTTCTCCAGCTCCAGGGACATCTCCGAGCGCAGGTCGGCGAAGTGGTCGACCGGCGGGGCAGGGAAGTAGCCGCCCTTGTAGCGGACCTTGTAGCCCCGGTTGTCCTCCTCCTTGCCGGTGTTCCAGGCGCCGGCCTCGGAGTCGATGTGGTAGAAGCCCTGGTTCGCCGAGGTCTCGAAGCGGACCGAGTCGAACACGTAGAACTCGGCCTCGGGGCCGAAGTACGCGGTGTCGGCGATGCCGGTGGAGGCCAGGTACGCCTCCGCCTTCTTCGCGATGTTCCGCGGGTCACGGCTGTACTGCTCGCCCGTGATCGGGTCGTGGATGAAGAAGTTGATGTTGAGCGTCTTGTCCCGGCGGAACGGGTCCAGGCGGGCCGTCGACAGGTCGGCGCGCAGCGCCATGTCGGACTCGTGGATGGCCTGGAAGCCGCGGATCGACGAGCCGTCGAAGGCCAGCTCCTCGGACGGGTCGAAGGCGGTCGCCGGGATCGAGAAGTGCTGCATCACGCCGGGCAGGTCGCAGAAGCGGACGTCGACCATCTTGACGTCCTCGTCCTTGATGAACTTTGCGACCTCGTCGGCGTTCTGGAACCCGTGCTTGGACATCCAACTCCTCCTACTCCCGGCCCGGGGAGGGGCGGGGTTGCAGCTCGGTCGTGCGGCCGGTGCGGTGGCACACGCTCGGTCCCGACCATAGGCAGACGGGATTTCTCCAGCATGACCCATTTGTTTCGTCGAAGTTAACCGGGACGGCTCGTACCCCGTCGTGTCGGGTCCCATCCCCACCCGGACCGAAGTGATCGAAAAGGGGCGCAGTACCGTGGTCGGGTGGACAACAGGCAAGCACTCGGATCGTGGCTCTCCGGCCCCCGTGCCGCGGCGGAGCAAGCAGGCGTGGACTTCGGGTACCGGGGGCAGCAGCTCGGGCTGCCCGAGGAGGGGTCCGGTTCGATCGCCCGCCCCGGGCGGCGGCTCGGTGCCCTCGCCGTGGACTGGGGCCTGTGCCTGCTGATCGCATACGGTCTGATCACCGACGGCTACAGCCAGGCCACCGGCAACTGGGCGCTCGGCATCCTGCTCGTCCTGAGCGTGCTGACCGTCGGCACCATCGGCTCCACCCCCGGGAAGCGGATCTTCGGCCTGCGGGTCGCGTCGGTGCACGGCGGCCGGCTGAGCCTCCCGCGCGTGGCGCTCCGCTCGCTGCTGGTCTGCCTGGCGATCCCCGCCCTCATCTGGGACCGTGACGGGCGCGGCCTGCACGACCGCCTCTCCGGCGCCGTCCAGGTCCGCGTCTGAGCGCCGCCGCCCACGTATCGCGTACACGGAACGGCCCCGGACCTCAGTGGTCCGGGGCCGTTCTCCGTCCGTCCTCCGGGCGGGTCAGCGCATCTTTCCGCCGCGCGGCATCCGCATGCCCTTCGGCATCGGACCCTTGGGCAGGGGCATGTTGCTCATGAGGTCGCCCATCGCGCGCAGCCGGTCGTTGGCCGCGGTGACCTGCGGGCCGGTGAGCACGCGGGGGAGCTTGAGCATGGTGGTGCGGACCTTCTTCAGGGGGACCTGGCCCTCACCGTCACCGACGATGATGTCGTGCACCGGCACGTCCACCACGATGCGGTTCATCTTCTTCTTCTCGGCCGCCAGCAGGCTCTTGACCCGGTTCGGGTTGCCCTCGGCGACGAGCACGATGCCCGCGCGGCCCACCGCCC
>NZ_JAPSIW010001039.1 GCF_031178505.1 Streptomyces sp.
ATGGTGTCGTACTTCCTGTTCCGGATGTGAGGGGACGGGTCGGGATCGTTACGGGATACGGGGTGGGGTGCCGGGTCGGTCCGGGGCGCCGCGCTCCAGGGCGCCGTCGACGAGTTCTCCTATGCGGGCGCTCGACCGGCGGGCCTCCAGGTGGAGCCGCCCCACGTTGACGCGGGGCTCCGCGAGGAGGGTGAGGACCGCCGAGCCGCCCGCCGCGTACGTCGCCACGTAGCCGTGGTCGCCGCGCACGAGCAGTTCACGGAAGGCGCCCTGGCCCGTGGAGTCGGTCAGGCGGCGGCCGACGCCGAGGGCCGCCGCCGTCAGCGCGGCCACGCTCTCCGCCTCGCCGTCCACCGGGTCGGAGGCGAGGACGAGACCGTCCGCGCTGGCCGCCAGCGCCCCGGTGAGCTGGGGCAGCCGGGCCCGCAGCCGTCTGAGTTCCACGAGGACCTCGGCTTCTGCCGTCATGAGCTGTCTCCTCTCGGCGCGCAGGCGCAGGGCACGCCTCATCACGGGTGTGCCTCCAGGGCGTCACGGAGCCGGCGCAGCAGAGCGATGTCGGGATCGGCCACCGGTGGCAGGGGTGTAGGGGAGGCCGGGGGCGGGGAGTGGGGGGTGGTGGCCGCGGGTGGTGTCTCGACGAAGCCGGCGGCGGCCAGGCGCCGTACGTCGAGAAGGGTGTGGAAGGCGGGGCGGCCGAGCAGCCGGGCGAGCTCGGCGGGGGTGCGGCGGCCGTCGGCGGCGTCGAGCAGCGCGCGCTTGCGGGTGCCGACCGCCCGGCCCTCCGGAGCGGGCCGGGGGACGACCGGGGCGGTGTCGACGGAGGCGTACGGCCAGGCGGCCACGAGGAGTTCGCGGCGGCGGGCGGTCTCGCGCTCGACGGCCGCCGCCGGGACCGGCCGGACGGTGCCGAACCAGTGGCCGACCCCGTACCGGAAGCGGGTCGGCCCGCTGGTGGGGGAGAGGGCGAAGAAGGCGGCGTCGAAGACGGCGCAGAGGTGGCATATCTCCAGTTCGCCGCGGGGCAGCCGGCCGCTGTCCACGAGGAGGCGGGCCCCCGCGCGGGGGGGGCCGGCCCGGTCGACGGCCTCGTCCCAGCTCTCGCGCGGGAGGCGCCCGCCGGCGGTGAGGAGTACGTCGACGGCGGGGGCGGCGGGGCTCTCGGCGTGGACGACGTCGCCGTCGACCAGGTAGAGCGTGCCGTGGTCGCGCAGGAGGGCGCCCGTGGCGCCCTCGGCGGCGAGCCGGACGAGCATGGGGGAGACCGGCGGCGGTGGCGCCGCGGGGCCGGGGGCCGTCTCGGAGGACGTCCCGGGGGTGGCGGGGGGTGGTGGGGCCGTCACGGCGGGCGTCACCCCAGGACCAGTCTCTCGGCGAGATCGCGGAGACGGAGGCGGGCGAGGGCGAGGTTTCCGGTGTCGCGGTCGAGCCAGAGGTGGAGGAGGACGCTGCTGTCGAAGGAGGTGGTCTCGACGAAGCGGAGCACGTGGTAGCCGACCCGGGTGGTGACGATCAGGTCCTCGACGGGCGGGCCGTCCGTCGTCCCGGGTGCCCCCGGTGGGCCGGGCGGAGCCGGCACGGTGGTGTCGGGTGCCGTGAAGGTGTCGAACTCGGCCGCCGCCCGCGCCAGTTCCGCGGTCTCGGCGGCCGAGGTCTCGTGGTCGCCGGCC
>NZ_JAPSIW010000360.1 GCF_031178505.1 Streptomyces sp.
AGGGTGAGGGCGACCATCGCGACGAACAGCGGGACCTGCGGCCACAGGGCCCGTCCCCGGGGCAGGGCGCCGACCGCGGAGTCGTGGGCGGCGATCACTCCGAGGACGTGGCCGGTGACGACGGCGGCGACCTGGACCAGGGACATGACCGTCGCGGACGGCACCGCGTACGCCATGGGCCGGACGCCGCCGTCGTGGACGGAGCCGTGCACGCCGTTGACCAGGAAGACGTCGGTGAAGCGCTGCACCTCGAGGAGGAACACCGAGGCGTAGTGGGCGATCACGTAGCCGATGGAGATGGGGATGAGGGAGGGCGCCATCAGGCGCGTGTTCCAGGTGGCGTCGCGGGCGAGGCGGCGGGCGCCGAGGCCGGAGAGTGCCATGAGGAGCGCCACGAGGAGGGTGACGGCGAGCAGTCCGGCGGTCCGGGCGGGTGAGGTCGGCAGGTCCTCGGTGAGCCGCTTCCACCAGCCCAGGTTGGAGACGCTGTCGAAGGCGGTGGCGGCGAGCATCACGCAGACGGTGGCGGTCAGGCCGGGGGTGGGGCGGACCGCGGCGAGTCCGTCGAAGGGGTTGCGCAGGGCGAGCCGCCCGTCGGTGGAGCGGCCGAGCGGCGCGGCGGCGGCGATCAGCGTCGAGTACGCCTCGAAGGCGTCGCCGCGCTCGAACCAGCGGGAGCCGTACAGGGTGGCGGCGGTGAGCTGGACGGCGGCGTACACCCACAGCCAGATGAGGACGGGGACGGTGGAGTCCCGGTCCGGGGAGGCGAGTTCGAGCCAGGCGAAGGCGAGCAGACCGGCGGCGGCCGGCCAGTGGCCGAGCCGCTCGGGCAACGGGCGGAGGCCTTCGCGCGGGTCGGTGCGCAGCAGCAGGCAGAGCAGGTCATGGGCGGTGCGCAAGGGGTTGAGCAGCCGCCAGACGGGGCCGAACAGGAGGGAGGCGGGGACGAGTCCGACCCAGAAGACGACGAAGAAGGTGCCGAGGCCGAGTGCGCTGCCGCCGTATCCGGTGGTGAGGACGGTGACGGTGAGGACGGCGAGGGCGAGGCCCAGCAGGCGCAGCGTGCGGCGGGTGAGCGGGTGGTCGGCGAGGTCCGTCAGGACGGGGGGCAGGGGGCGGCGGACGCGGCCGGGGACGAAGCGGGGCTCCGTCCAGCGCAGACGGAGGGCGTCGAAGGAGGCGTAGAGGGCGGTGGCCCCGGCGACGAGGGCGTACGAGAGGGGGATGGGGCCGTCGCGGTGACCGACGACATGGGCGAGGAACCGGTCGTCGGAGGCGAAAGCGCCGTGTGTCATCAGGAGTTCCGGGCCGTGGAGGGACCCGAGGGCGAGGCCGGTGCCGAGGAGGAGGTCGTGGGGCATGTGCCGACGATGGGCGGGTGGGCCGGCGGGGGCGAGACCGAGGCGGGCGGGCCTTCGACGGGTGCCGGTCCGCCCGCCCGGGGTGGCCGACCGGGGTGGCCGCGCGGCCGGTCGTTCTGCTCGTCCGGAGTCGGGTCCGCGCCGCGTGCCGGGGGCGGCACGGTAGCCGTATGGAATCGACACGGACGGGGACAGGGACAGAGGCGGGGCCCGGTGCGGACGAGGCCCACGGCGCGGAGGACCCGATCGGGAAGGTGCGGGTCGCGGCCTTCGCGGCGGTGGCGATCTATCTCTTCGGGCAGGCCTTCGACACCTACTGGCACGCGAAGAACGTGTCGTTCGTCCCGGAGCCGCCGAGCGCCCTGTGGACCATTCACCTGGGCATCTACCTGGGTGCGGCGATCATTCTCGCGACGGGCGCCCTGGTGGCCTTCCGGGACGGCTTCCGGATCGCCGGGGGCCTCTTCGCCCTGGGGGGCGCGGTGGCGCTCGCCGGCTTCTTCCTCGACATGTGGAAGCACTCCCAGGGCACCTCCGTGGACTTCTACCACGACCTCGTCTGGTATGGCTTCGGCCTGGTCGTGGTGGGTATGGTGCGGATGGAGGCGATGCGTCGCAACAGGCTCGGTGTTCCCCACCGTTCGGACTGACCGAGGACCGTGGTGCTCATGACCGGAGGAACCGCCGGAAAGCTGGGCAAGTTACTGGGACCGCTCGGTGCCGAGGCCCTGACCGTGCTGTGGCGGGCGGGCCGGCCGCTCAGTGTGCGGCAGGTGCAGGAGCGGCTGAACCAGGGCCGGACCGACCCCCTCGCGTACACGACCGTCATGACGGTGCTGAGCCGGCTCGCGGCGCGGAACGTACTGCACCGTTCGGCCGCGGGACGGGGCTTCATCTACGAGCCGACCGTCGCCGATGTCGCCGAACTCGCGGTACGGGACGTCATCCGCGACCACGGGGAGGCGGCCGTCGCCCACTTCGTCGACCAGTGCAGGGACGAGCCGCAGCTGCGGTCCCGGCTCATGCGGCTGGTGCGCGGGGATTCCGGAACGGGCTGATCCGCCGGGCGACTTCGTCGGTCCGGGGGCGAACAGTACGGGGGATGTGCTGGTGTCGGTGGTGCGCAGCATTCGCGAAAGCCCTGCCTGTCTGGTGGGGCTCCTTCTCTGTCCGGCCCTCACCGCGGCGGTGACCCTGGAGCTGGGGTACGTCGCCGCGGGTCTCGTGCGGGAGGTCCGGCACGGCGGCGGGGCCGGTGCGGCGGGGCTGGTGGACACCCTGGTGATCGGCTGCGCCCTGCTGGTGGTCCTGGTGAGCGCGCTGGCCGGCTGCCGCAGTGTGGTCCGCTGTCTGCTGGCGTCGGCGCGGCTGGCCTCGTGGGTCGCCGAGAACACGGTGCGGCCGTCCGGCAGGCTCCAGCGGATCGCGTACCGGGTGGCGCCGGGGATGCCCGTGGTGCAGGTCGGCGCCGATTCCCCGTTCGCGGTGACGTACCGGCTGTGGCGGCCCCGGGTCGCGATCAGCTCACGGCTGGTGGAGCGCACCTCCGACCCGGAGCTGGCGGCGGTGCTGCGGCACGAGTGGCACCACGCCCGGTGGCGGCATCCGCTGGGCCGCATGCTGACCGAGGTGGTCTCCTCCACCCTGTGGTTCCTGCCCGCGCTGCGCACCGTGCGGCAGCATTCCACGGTGCGCCAGGAGCTGCTGGCGGACCAGGCCGCGCTGCGGGTGGCGGGCCGCAGCGTCCTCGCGAGCGCGCTGGTGAAGTCGCTGGCGGAGGAGGAGGTGACCGCCGCGGGGACGGCGATGGGTGACGCGACGGCGCTGGAGGCGCGGGTGCGTCAGCTGGAGCACGGCCCGAAGCGGCTCGCCCGGTCCCTGCGGTGCCGCTCCCTGCGGCGTGCCGTCCTGTTGCTGGGCGCGGTGCTCGCGCTGCTCGCGTACGGGACGGCGGCGGCGGTCCGGCACGGGCTGTGCGTGCCGCCGTTCTGAGACGGACTGCGGGTGCCGCCGTTCCGGGGTGACGGCGGGCGGCCCGTGGCGCCCCGGACTGCGGGTGCCGCCGTTCCGGGGTGACGGGCGGGTGGCCGCCGGCCCGTACGGCACGGCCGCGGGCGCCGTGCCGTACGGGGTGGTCGGTGGCCGTACCGGTCAGACGCAGTGCTTGTCGGCGACGGCCAGGGCGTCGTCGAGGCGGGCGAGGCCCTCGCGGGCGTCCTCCTCGCTGATGTTGCACGGCGGGGTGATGTTGATCCGGTTGAGGTAGACCATCGCGTTGAGGCCGCGCTGCAGGAAGGCGCCCATGAGTTCGCCGGCCTGCGGGGTGAGCCGGTCGGGCTGCTCGTACCCGACGAACATCTCCCGGGTCTCCTTGTTCTTGACGAGCTCGACGGCCCAGATGGCGCCGATGCCGCGGACCTCGCCGACGCTGGGATGCCGTTCGGCGATCCGGGCGAGTTCGGGGCCGAAGACCTCCCGGCCGAGCCGGTCGGCGTGGGCGATGACGCCCTCGTCGCGCATGGTGTCGATGGCGGCGACGGCGACGGCGCAGGCCAGGGGGTGCCCGGAGTAGGTGGTGCCGGCCGGATAGGGCGTGCGGCTGAAGGTGTCCACGATCGCGTCGGAGACGATGACGCCGGAGAGCGGCACATAGCCGGAGTTGACGCCCTTGGCGAAGGTGACGAGGTCGGCGCGGACGTTCCAGTGGTCGGCGGCGAACCAGGCGCCGGTGCGCCCGAAGCCGACCATGATCTCGTCGAGGATCAGCATGATGCCGTACCGGTCGCACAGGGCCCGGACCCCGGCGAGGTAGCCGTCCGGCGGGACCAGCACACCGCTGCTGGTGCCGCCGACCGGTTCGAGGACGATCGCGGCGATGGTCTGCGCGCCCTCCAGGACGATGACCTGCTCCAGGTGCTCCAGGGCCCGGGCGCACTCCTCCTCCTCCGTGCGGGAGTGGAAGGCGGAGCGGTACAGGTACGGGGCGAAGAAGCGGCTCACGCCGGCGGTCCCGGTGTCGTTGCGCCAGCGGCGCGGGTCGCCGGTGAGGTGGATGGCGGTGGCCGTCGCCCCGTGGAAGGAGTGGTAGGCGGAGAGCAGCTTGTGCCGGCCCGTGTGGAGGCGGGCGAGGCGGACGGCGTGCTCGACGGCCTCGGCGCCGCTGTTGGTGAACAGGACGCGGTCGAGGCCCTCGGGGGCGACCTCGGCGATCTTGCGGGCGGCGGTGGAGCGCTGGGCCTCCGAGAAGTGCGGGGCGATCACGCACAGCTTGTCGGCCTGCTCCTTGACGGCGGAGACGAGCCGCGGGTGCTGGTGGCCGAGGTTGGTGTAGACGAGCTGGCTGGCGAAGTCGAGGTACCGGTTGCCGGCGTAGTCCCAGAACCAGGACCCTTCGGCTCCCGCGACGGGGAGCCCGCGGTAGGCGCCCTGCTGCACCCAGCCACGGAAGAGGTGCGCCTGGTCGTCGGCGAGGACGGCTTGTGCGGCTTCGAGGCCGCCGGTGGCGTGCTCTGGTGTCATGGCCAGCACGGTAGGGCGGGGGGCGGGCGCCCCCCAGTCCTGTTCGGACGAGCTGATCGGGCACCTCGGGCGGCCCGCGGCGGTACGCGGACGGACCGTGTCCGGCGGTGGTCGCCGGGCACGGTCCGTCCGGGCGGGCGCGGCCGTCAGCGTGCGGGGAGGCGGTCGGCCGGTACGAGGCGCAGTGCGGCCGGGTCGGGCCGCGCGGTCAGGCGCCGGTAGAGGGTCGCGCTGTGGGGCCAGTTGTTGGTGAGGGTGCCGTCGGCGGTCTTGAACCAGTTGGTGCAGTCGTCGGTCCAGACGGTGCGCCGGGCACCCTCGTCGACCCGTCGCTGCCACGCCTCGAGGGCCTCGGGGCGGGCGTCCAGGACGATCCGCCGCCCGCGTGCGCCGTGGTCGGTGAGGAGCTGGACGCACTGGGCGACGTAGGCGGCCTGGGCCTCCAGGGTGAGGGTGACGGAGTTGTGGCCGAGGTTGGTGTTCGGCCCGTACATGAGGAACAGGTTGGGGAAGCCGGGGACGTGGATGCCGAGGTGGGCGCGGGCGCCGTGGCGCCACTGCGCGTCGAGCCGCCGGCCGCCGCTGCCGGTGACCTCCATGGGGGCCAGGAACTCGGTGGTGCGGAAGCCGGTGGCGTGGATGATCGTGTCGGCCTCGCGCAGCGTGCCGTCCCGGGTCTCGATGCCCTTCTCGGTCACCCGGGCGATGGGGTCGGTGACCAGCTCGACGTTCTCCCGGGTGAGGGCGGGGAAGTAGTCGGAGGACAGCACGATCCGTTTGCACCCCACGGCGAAGGACGGGGTGAGCCGGGCCCGCAGCTTCGGGTCGGGGACCTGGGCGGCGAGGTGGCGGCGGGCCATGAGGGCGAGGAGGGCGGCCGTCCTGCCGCGCCGCAGCGCCGGCAGGAGCACCGCCTCGGAGCGCCGGAAGAGGAGGCCCCGGTAGGCGCGGTGGGCGCCGGGGAGGGTGCGCAGGGCCGCGGAGAGCAGGGGGTGGAAACGTTCGCCGGGCTTGGGCAGGACCCAGTTGGGCGAGCGCTGGTACACGTGGAGCCGCCGGACGCGGCCGGCTATCTCGGGGACGAGCTGGGCGGCGCTGGAGCCGGTGCCGATGACGGCGACGTCGCGGCCGGTGAGGTCGTGCCCGTGGTCCCAGCGTGCGGTGTGGAAGGCAGTGCCGACGAAGCCGTCGAGGCCGGGCAGGTCGGGGTACTTGGGCAGGGACAGCTGGCCGACGGCGGTCACCACGGCGTCGGCCGTGTGCTCCGCGCCGGTGGCGGTGCCCAGGATCCAGCGCGCGGTGGTGTCGTCGTACCGCAGGCTGGTGATCTCGGTGCCGTAGCGCAGGTGCGGGACGAGTCCGTGGTCGCCGGCGCAGCGGCGGAGGTAGGCGAGGACCTCGGGCTGGCGCGGGTAGCGGACGGTGCTGTCGCGGTAGGGCGCGAAGGAGTACGAGTACAGGTGGGACGGGATGTCGCAGCCGGCGCCCGGGTAGGTGTTGTCGCGCCAGGTGCCGCCGAGGTCGGCGGCCTTCTCGTAGACGGTGAAGGAGTGCAGTCCGCGCCGTTTCAGCTGGATGGCGGCGCCGAGGCCGGCGAGGCCGGCCCCGATCACCGCGACCTGGGTGTGCGGGGCCCTGGGGGTCACGGCCGGGCGGCCCCCGTCCTGCGGTACACCGACACGTGGGCCTGGCTCTCGCCGGTGAACGGGGACTCGTCCCAGCCGCCGTACCGGTGTTCCAGGGTGAGCCCGGCGAGGCGGGCCATGAGGTCGAGTTCGCTGGGCCAGACGTAGCGGAACTGCACGGTGTGGTCGCGGCTGCCGTCGCCGTGGTCGAGCCGGTAGTGGGGCCACATCCGCTGGGTGACCGGGTCGTGGCGGTCGACGCCCAGGTTGAGGCTGTGGTCCTCGCTGCGGGCGACCTCCATGAGCCCGCCGCTGCGCCGGGCGGCCTCGAAGCGGGCGGTGTCGGGGACGAAGCCCTGGACGACGAAGCGGCCGTGTTCGGGCAGGAGCCGGGCGGC
>NZ_JAPSIW010000361.1 GCF_031178505.1 Streptomyces sp.
GTACCGAGTGGACGGAGTTCTCCCGCCGCCGGATCCGAGAGAAGCGTGAAGCGCATCGGCGCACGCCGACCGCGGCCGACCGGGCGTGGATGGCGGCCCCCCCGATGGCCCGGCCCGGACCTTCACCATGCTCACCGGGCGATGGTGCTGCGGTGGACGTGTCTGAGCGCGCCCTCACCCGCCGAGCTGCGCCGTGAGGGACTGACAGATCTGGAACGGCTCGTGACCGCGCAGGTGGACGCCTATCTGGCAGCGGACGGGCCGAACCCGGAAGCGGCAGCTGCCCTGGGGCCCTTACTGCCCCGGCTGCGCGAGGCCGCGGCGCGCACGCGGGGCACGCGGGCGATGCACCGGCTGGAAGCGCGGGCCGACCAGCTGCGGACGATGGCCGAACTCGTGCACGGGGACCGTCCGATCTGACGGTCCGCCGTCCGCACGGGCTGCCACCGCGCGCCTGCCCGCCCCGTCACCTGGCCGCTCCCGCCGGGCCGGTGGCGGTTCCGTGCCGTCCGGACAGGTGGAGGGAGGCGCCGAGGAGTTTGCGCAGTGCGATCACCGCCGCTGCCAGCGTGATGCCGTCCCAGGACGGTTCGCCGGCCAGGCGGAGCAGGCCGGCCGCGGTCAGGAAGTCCAGCAGGACGGCGAGCCCGCCTCGTACGGTACGCGTGAGGCGCCAGGCCGCTGCCGCGGAGACGAGGCCGAGTGCGGTGACCAGCACGGCCGCCGCCGGCAGCAACGCGGTCACGTCGGGAGGCCCTTGGCGCCGGGGGAGGACGCCGTCCCACCCCGTTCGAGCTCGGCCCGTTCCTGGGCGATCTCCCGGCCGAGGAAGTAGTTCAGCGCGGTCCGGATCGCCGCGACGGCCGCCAGCTGTCCGATCTCGGCGAAGCTCGGGGCGACCGCCGTACGCAGCACGTCACCGGCGAGCTGGAACTCCAGGCCCAGCACGAGGAAGCGCCCCAGGCTCAGCCTGATCCGATTGAACCCCGCCACCTTGCCGCGCCCGCGCACACCGGCCGCGACGAACTGCGCGAACGCCCACACGGCGCCGATGAAGATGATGAGCGCGCCCGCGGACTCGATGAGCCTGACCAGAAGGCCGATCACCTCGCGCAGGGTCGACTCGGGCAGGATCTCCACCGACAGGATCATGCCGGTGCTGGTACCCCCGGGCGCCGTCGGCGACGCGCTTTCCCCCCGCCCGTACCACGGGGGAGTGAGCCCGGAGGGCGGCGAGGCGGGCCACGCCGGCCGTCCCCTCGGGAGCGGAGCCGGGCCGCCTCCGGCGAGCGACCGGTCGCCGTCCTGCGCGACACCCATGCCGAACTGCACGCCCTCATCACGTGGCTCGTGCGCTACGGACAGGAGTCCGGGGAATTCGCCCGGAGCCTCGATCCCGACAGCGGAGCACACCACCTCCTGGCCCCCGCCGACGGCCTCACCGTCCACGTCCTGGCCGGCCACCACGCACCGGAGACGGCGCGGGGCATCCTCCAGCGCCACGTCGACCACCTCGTGGAAGGGGCCTCCGACCGCAGCTGACGGCTTCAGCGTCCCGGCATTCGACGGCGGATCCCTGCCCCCCGGGGACCGCCGTCCGGCGTCCCCCGCCGTCTCAGCGGTTCGCCGTGCGCAGCCGGTCCAGCTCCTCCCCGATCGCCGTGCGCAGGAGGTCGTGGCGAGGACCGAGCGCGTACTGTTCGTCGGTCCACCTGTCAGGGGGATACAGCCAGACCGGCTTCCGCACCAACTCGGCCGGTTCCCACCCGAACCGGGGCCATACGTGCGCGTGCAGGAAACCGTCCGTGTTGCCCAGGATCTCCAGGTTCACCCGCCGGAAGGACGCGTCCCTGCGACGGCATGCCCGCTCCACCGCCTCCCCGAGCCGATCCATGTCGGAGAGGAAGGCCAGCCGCTTGTCCCCGGAAAGATCCGACAGTCTTTCCACGGCGGGGTCATCCACCAGGAGCACCGAGTACCCCGGGAGGAACTGCACGTCGCCGATCACGGCGAATCCCGCGCGCAAGCGTCTCAGGACCGTGGGGTTTTCGCCTCGCCGTGCGCTTCCGATCCGATCCGTCCGCCAGTCGTCGACCATGGGGCGAGAACCTACCGGCCCGTCCGCCGCCCCGCCGCGGCCTGAACCAGGCGATGCCGTGTTCCCGGAGTAGTCTCGCCGACCCGCCCGCCCACGGGTCATCATGGCCGCATGGAACCGATCTTCGCCCGGCTGCCCGCCGGCTTCCGGACCGTGCGGTACGACGGCTCACGATTCCCGGGGTCGGCCGCGGTGACTCGTCGGCCGGGCCTCGCCCATGGCGCCAACTGCCAACTCTTCGCCTACGAGGTGCTCCGGCACTGCGGCTTGGTCCCGCCGCCCCTCCGTTCCAGCGACCTGTGGGCGGACACCGGCAGCACTGTCCGCGTAGCGGTTCCCGCCCCGCTCGACCTGTTGCTCTTCAGCGCGTCCGGCGACGCGTACGGTGCGCACGTCGGCGTGTGGGCGGGCGACGGCAAGGTGGTGCACCTCTGCTCCGAGGTCGGCACACCCGCCGTGTGGAGCCTGGCCGACTTCGCGGCCCGTGAGCGCTACCGCGTCCTGGTCGGCATCAAGCGGGTGAGCGTACGGGCAGCGGCTGCCGGCTGACGTCCGCCACCGGGCCAGGCCGGCGGGGGCCGGCGCACCCCGGGCCGGAGGCTCGGGCGGACACACCGTATGGGCGGCCTGCGACACACCCCGCCGATTCCCTACGGGCCCTCGGCGGACGTCGCGGCAGCGCTCACACCTCCTTCCATGCACCCCATGGTCGGACCCGTACTGCACAGGGGTGAGGAGGGCGCGAAGACGTTACAAGACCGTCGTGCCGGGCACGCGTGAACCCTGGCGCCCCTCATGCACACGAGGGACGCCGGAAGACACGGAACCAACGGCAACAGACGGGAAGAAGCGAGATGACGACCGCCCGCGAGATCATGACCGAGGGTGCCGAGTGCATCGGCGCCGAGGAGACGGTCCTCGAAGCCGCGAAGAAGATGACCCGGCTCGGCGTCGGTGCGCTGCCGATCTGCGGCACCGACGACAAGCTGAAGGGCGTGCTCACCGACCGCGACATCGTCGTGAAGGTGCTGGGCGCGGGCAAGGACCCGGCGCAGGTCAAGGCCGGTGAGCTCGCCCAGGGCGAGGCGGTGACCATCGGCGCGGACGACGACGCCGACGAGATCCTCCGGACGATGACCTCGCACAAGGTGCGCCGGCTCCCGGTGATCGACGGCCACCGGCTCGTCGGCATGGTCGCCCAGGCCGATGTCGCCCGCGCCCTGCCCGAGCCCAAGGTCGGCGACCTCCTCGAGGCGCTGTCCACGGACTGAGCCGCGGGGGGCCACCCGGCTCACCGCGAGGGAAAGGGCCCGCTCCGGAACTCCGGAGCGGGCCCTTCGCCGTGTCCGTCCGCCCGATCGGAACCGCTCGGTCCGTGCTGCCGCGCCGTGGGGGTCGCTCCCGATGCCCTCCCTCGCGGTGCGGGCCATCGGCGCCGTCCCGTGCGCTCGCTGGGCCAGCCCGTTCCTGGCCGGCCGGCAGGTGGTCCGGTCGGCGGCGGGGTGCTTCACCCGACGGCTACGGGAGACAGTCGGCAACGAGAGGAGCCCGCCCCGGGACGACCGGGGCGGGCTCCTCTCGTGGGCGGGCTCAACCGTCGCGCGGACCGGCGCGCAGCACGCTGCGCGCGCAGGCGGCCCCGGGCCGGCTGTCAGCCCTCCTCGCCGCGAGACGCGACCGCGCCCGCGGGCCGCGCACCGCGTGACGGCCCGGGCTCCCGTGCGGAGCGCGAAGGACTGCCGTCCCTCACCCCTTCGTCCGGCGGCACACCAGCCACACCAGGCCGGCGACCCCGGCCGCCGCCAGCAGCAGGGTGCGGTTGCTCCGTGCCATCTCGGTCCCCTGCGCCACCTTCTCCCGCACCGGTTCGGGCGTCTTCTCCTGGAGGAGGTGGGTGGCCTGACCAGCCTTGACCCGGGCCTGCTCGGCGGCCGAGGTGGCCTTCTCCAGCACCGGATCGGGAATCCTGTCCTGCACCTGGGCCGCGGTCTCGGCGACCTTGGCCTTGAGCTCACCGGCCTTCTCGGCGGCCTGCTGCCTGACCTCGGCGGCCTGCTGCTTGACCTCGGCCGCCTTCTCCTGGGCGCGGGCCTTGACGTCGGCCTTGGCCGCCAGCGCCTCGACCGTCTCGCCGAGCTCCTGACGGGTCTCCTCGACCTGCTCGCGCAGTTCGTCGCTGGAAGTGGTCCGCTTGTCGTGGGGCGGCTTGCTCATCGGTGTGCACTCTCCTTGATCTCGGCCACATCGGCCTTCACGCTTTCGACGGTCTGCTCCGGCCGGGGAGGTGCCGCCCGGTCGACCTGCTTCTTGCCGCTCAGGGCCATCACCGCGGCGATCACGCCCAGCACCGCCGTGACGATCAGCGCCGCGGCCCATACCGGGAGCACGACCGCGAGCCCGGCGATGGCGGTGGCGACCAGCGCCTGCAGCATCAGGAAGCCGACCACCCCGGCGCCGCCGAAGAGTCCACCGCCCTTGCCGTAGCGCTTGCCCTTCTCCTTCATCTCCGCCTGCGCCAGCCTCAGCTCGCCTCGCACCAGTTCCGTCAGCTGATGTGAGGCCCGCTGCACCAGCTCACTCACCGGTTCGTCGGCACCGTGAGGGCTGCTGCGGCCGGGGCCGACCGGGGGCGGCTGCCGCATGGTCGACAAGATGATCACCTCCCGCTCCGTACTGCTCAGTGCTCCGTCACGACGGGTCGTACAGGGACCCCTCGCGTGTCCGCGAATACCCCGAACCGACCGGATCAGACAGCCGCTCGACGGGTTCTTCGTTCGAGGTACGCGCCGTGGCCCCGGGACGCGTACCGCCGTCCCGCGTGCCGACACACGCGGAGCGCGCCCGCCTCGTCGGACGAGGGCGCTGACGAGCACGGCGAAGGCGGTGACGATGACGGCGACGCGGACGCGGTGGAGGCGGTCCCAGCGGTGCGTCTGCTGTTTCCAGTCGGCGGGCCGGTTCTCCGGGGTCCATGTCCTGCCCCCGTTGTTGATCGGCACGAGCAGCTGGATCGACAGGAGCACGCCGGCGGCCAGGAGGGCACCCGCGGTGACGACGAGGCCGGTGCCGTCGTGGTGCCGTCCGGCGACGGCCCACACCACGACGAGGACGAGCGAGGTGAGGTACCAGACCGGCATCACGACGCCGAGCATCCGGCCCCCGTGGGCGCGTCCGAGCGGGCCGCTGTCGTCGGGAAGCGCGTCGAGGATCGGGTTGACGACGAAGGCGACGGAGAACTCCACCCCCACCATCACGCCCACGACCACGGTGGTGCACACCTCGAGTGCGTCGAGCATGACAACTCCTCCAGGATCCAGCGCCGCTAGCTGATGTGGCAACGCTGGACGTGCCGTCGCTCGATTGTCTAGCGTTGCTAGAATCGACAAATGTCGGTACGGGAACGCAAGGAGCGGGAACGGGCGGTCCGCGAGCGCCTCATCGTGGCGACGGCCCGCGAACTCGCCGAGCAGCGAGGCTGGGACGCGGTCACCACCCGGCGGCTCGCCGAGCGCATCGAGTACAGCCAGCCCGTCCTCTACGGTCACTTTCGCGGCAAGCGCGAGATCATCGGTGCCGTCGCCCTCCAAGGTGCCGCCGAGATGGCCACGGCGCTGCGGACCGCGGTCTCCGCCGCGGACGGCCCCCGCGCTCGGGTGACCGCTCTCGCCCGCGCCTATCTGGAGTTCGCGGACCGCAACCCCGCGGTCTACGACGCCATGTTCCGGCTCGACGGCGGCCTGGCCTTCGCGCGGGAGGACACACCGGCACCGTTGAAGGACGCCTTCGCCGCCCTGCTGGAGAACCTCGACGAGGCCGCCGGCGACGGTGTGCACCCGGGACTGTTCGCCGAGGTGTTCTGGGCGGCCCTGCACGGGCTGGCCTCCCTGACCCGGGCGGGGCGGCTGCCGCGGGGGGAGGCCGGGCGGAGGGTGGAGCTGCTGGTCGACCGGCTTGCGGTGATCTGACGCAGCACCCCGCGGAGCACGTCGCCGGGGCGCCGTACCGCGAGCGGCTGTGACTCTCCTTCCGCACACGGTCATGCCTCACCCGATGGCCTTAGTCGTCCGCGGCGGTGGTTCCCTCGTGCTTCCGGCCGCCTGACGGCGGTCCGTCCGGGTCGGCGTCGAGGCGTCAGGGGGTGCGTGTCCGCCGGGCGAGGCGCGCGACGGCGTGGCGCACCAGGGCGGCGTTGCCCTCCACCGCGTGGCCGTCCGGGCCGGTGAGGGTGTCCTCCAGACCGATGCGGGTCTCCAGGCGGAGGGCGAGGGCGTGGTCCAGGACGGGCCAGGCGCACGCGTCCTCCCCGTGCAGGAGAACGGGGACGCCGAGTCGCGCCTCCGCCAGGCGGTGCAGTACGGCATCGGCCTCGGCGAGCGCCTGTTCCGTGGGAAGTTCGATCATCTCCACCAGGATCCGGCGACAGGCGCCGGCCGTGGGGCTGTCGAGCAGCCGTACGGCGTCGGTGACCGACCACACGCCTGCCTCGACACCGACGCCCAGCGTGCCCAGCACGCGGGCCAGGCGGTCGAAGCCCGGCTCACCGAGATTGAGCGACACGAGGTCGGGGCGGTGCTCCGCGTCGGCCCATGCCGCCACGGCGCGCTCGCGCGCGGCGGCGTCCCCGTCGTACATCCACAGACCGGTCGACACGCTCACCTCCAGGCCGGGGCAGGCACGCCGGACCGCCCCCACGGAGGCCGACACGACCGCTGGGTCGAGGCTCTCCCGGCCTTGCCCGTCCCGGGGGTGCAGGTGGACGGAGGAAGCCCCGGCGGCGCGGACGAGCCGGGCATCCGCCG
>NZ_JAPSIW010001040.1 GCF_031178505.1 Streptomyces sp.
GCGCGGGTGCGGCGCACGGCGTCGGAGACGGCCCGTACGGCCTCGCTCTGGCCGATCAGCCGCTTGCCGAGCTCGTCCTCCATGCGCAGGAGCTTCTGCGTCTCGCCCTCCAGGAGACGGCCCGCGGGGATACCGGTCCAGGCGCCCACCACGTCCGCGATGTCGTCCGGGCCGACCTCCTCCTTGACCATGGTGTCCTTCGACGCCTCCTGCTGGGCCTCGGCCTCGCTGGCCTCCTCCAGCTCCCGCTCCAGGGCGGGGATCTCGCCGTACAGCAGCTTGGAGGCGGTGTCGAAGTCGCCGTCGCGCTGGGCGCGCTCGGCGCGGCCCCGGGCCTCGTCCAGCCGCTCCTTCAGCTCACCGACCCGGTTGAGGGACTGCTTCTCCTTCTCCCAGCGGGCGGTCAGGCCGCGCAGCTCCTCCTCGCGGTCGGCGAGGTCGCGGCGCAGCTTCTCCAGGCGCTGCTTGCTGCCCTCGTCCGTCTCGTTCTTCAGGGCCAGCTCCTCCATGCGGAGCCGGTCGACCGAGCGCTGCAGCTCGTCGATCTCGACGGGCGAGGAGTCGATCTCCATACGGAGCCGGGAGGCGGCCTCGTCCACCAGGTCGATGGCCTTGTCCGGCAGGAAGCGGGAGGTGATGTACCGGTCGGAGAGGGTCGCGGCGGCCACCAGGGCGGAGTCGTTGATCTGCACCTTGTGGTGGGCCTCGTACCGGCCCTTGAGACCGCGCAGGATCGCGATGGTGTCCTCGACCGAGGGCTCGGCCACCAGGACCTGCTGGAAGCGGCGCTCCAGGGCGGGGTCCTTCTCGATCCGCTCGCGGTACTCGTCGAGCGTGGTCGCGCCGACCATGCGCAGCTCGCCGCGGGCCAGCATCGGCTTCAGCATGTTGCCGGCGTCCATGGCGGAGTCGCCGCCGGCGCCCGCGCCGACGACCGTGTGCAGCTCGTCGATGAAGGTGATGATCTGGCCGTCGCTCTCCTTGATCTCGGAGAGGACCGTCTTCAGGCGCTCCTCGAACTCGCCGCGGTACTTGGCGCCCGCGACCATCGCGCCGAGGTCCAGGGAGACCAGCCGCTTGTTCTTCAGCGACTCGGGCACGTCGCCCTTGACGATGCGCTGGGCGAGGCCCTCGACGACGGCGGTCTTGCCGACGCCGGGCTCACCGATGAGGACGGGGTTGTTCTTGGTGCGGCGGGACAGCACCTGGACGACCCGCCGGATCTCGTGGTCGCGGCCGATGACCGGGTCGAGCCGGCCCTCGCGCGCGGCGGCCGTGAAGTCCGTACCGAACTTCTCCAGCGCCTTGTACTGCCCCTCCGGGTCGGGAGTGGTCACCCGGCGTCCTCCCCTGGTCTTCTCGAACGCGTCGAGCAGCTTGGACGCGCTCGCGCCCTGCCGGTCGAGGATCTCACCCGCCGGCCCGCCCTTGGCGGCGATGCCGATGAGCAGGTGCTCCGTCGACAGGTAGTCGTCCCCGAGCTCCTTGGCCCGCCGGTCGGCGTCGGCGATGACGGCCAGGAAGTCGCGGTTGGGCTGCGGAGGCGCGACCGTGGACCCGGTGACGCTGGGCTGGGCGGCGAGAAGCCGCTCGGTGCCCGCGCGGACGGCGGCCTGGTCGGCCTCGACGGCGGCCAGCAGGTCGGTGATGTTCTCGTTGTCCTGAC
>NZ_JAPSIW010001041.1 GCF_031178505.1 Streptomyces sp.
GTCGTGGCGCGCGTGTCCACGGACGGCATCGACATCGCCTCCGCCGTGGACTACGGCCGGACCGTGGGGCAGCGCTCCCTCGGGGAGCTCACCATCCACGAGCGGGCGCTCAAGCTCAAGGAGCTCCTGGCGAAGGGGTCGCTCACCCGGTCCACCCGGAAGGTGCGCCAGTCCTCGCGCCCGAGGTCGTACGCCACGAGGTACCAGCGGTGCCCGGTCGACACCAGCCGGTCCGGCTCGACCAGCCGCTTCGTCTCGGCGCCGTCCCCCGCCCGGTAGCCGAAGCGCAGCCGCTCCCGGGCGGTGACGGCGCCCGCCAGGGCGGTCAGGGTGGACGGGGCGACGGTGGCGCCGTCGCCCCGGGTGAGGGGGATCGTGGCGTTCTGCAGCGTGGAGACCCGGTGCCGGAGCCGGGCGGGCAGCACCTGCTCCAGCTTGGCCAGGGCTCGTACGGAGGCCTCCTCGACGCCCTCGATGGCGTGCCCGGCCCCGGCGCGCAGGCCGACGGCGATGGCGACGGCCTCCTCGTCGTCGAGGAGCAGCGGCGGCATCGCCGCACCGGCCACGAGCCGGTAGCCGCCGGTGGCGCCGAGGGTCGCCTCGACCGGGTAGCCGAGGTCGCGGAGCCGGTCGATGTCGCGGCGGATGGTGCGCGGGGAGACCGCGAGCCGTTCGGCCAGCTCGCTTCCGGGCCATTCGCGCGGGGTCTGGAGGAGCGAGAGCAGATTCAGGAGTCGTGCCGGGGTGTCCGTCGTCATGCTCTCCAGCATGAGGCCGAACTAGGACACCATCTGACCTATATGACTTCTATCTTCTCCGTATGAGTTCACACGGACACGACGCCGCAACGGCGGCGGACAAGAGGCGCTGGATCGCGCTCGCCATCGTCATGACCGCCGCCTTCATGGACCTGGTCGACGCCACGATCGTCAACATCGCGATCCCGAGCATCGAGCGGGACCTCGGCGCCTCGTTCGGCGCGATCCAGTGGATCACCGCCGGGTACGCGCTGGCGTTCGCGGCCGGACTGATCACCGGTGGCCGCCTCGGCGACATCTACGGCCGCAAGCGCCTCTTCCTCCTCGGCACCGCCGGCTTCACGCTCGCCTCGGCGCTCTGCGGCTTCGCCGCCTCGCCCGAGATGCTGGTCGGCTCGCGCCTCCTGCAGGGCGCCGCCGCGGCCATGATGGTGCCGCAGGTCCTGTCGATCGTCCACGTGACCTTCCCGGCCCACGAACGCGGCAAGGTGTTCGGACTCTTCGGCGCGATCATCGGGCTCGGCGCGGTCTCCGGTCCGCTGCTCGGCGCGCTGCTCACCCAGTGGAACATCGCGGGCCTGGAGTGGCGCCCGATCTTCCTCATCAACCTGCCGGTGGGCGTGGCCGCGCTGCTCCTCGGCCGGAAGTTCATCACCGAGTCGAAGGCACCGAAGGCGCTCCGCCTCGACCTGGTGGGCGTGCTGCTGGTGACGGCGGCGCTGATCCTGCTGATCTACCCGCTGACGCGCGGCCGTGAGCTGGGCTGGCCGCTGTGGGGCCACCTGATGATGGCCGGCAGCCTCGTCGTCTTCGGCGCCCTCGTCGCGTACGAGAAGTACAAGACGCGCAAGGACGGTTCGCCGCTGGTCGAGCTGTCGCTGTTCCGGGTCAAGAGCTTCGCGGCGGG
>NZ_JAPSIW010001042.1 GCF_031178505.1 Streptomyces sp.
GGCTCGCGAATGCCGACAACGGCACCTGGGCCACACAGGTCATGGGCAACCAGGGTGACTGGGACCTCACGGTCTTCCCGATGATCTACGGGCAGCTGGCGCGCGGCGGCGTCCACTTCATCGGCGACGAACCGGCCGAGGGCCGCAACTTCGGCGCCGTCGACAACAAGGCGTTCCTCGCCGGGTACCGCGCGGCGACCACCACCGTCGACCGGAAGGCCAAGTGCGCCGCGTGGCAGAAGGCCCAGAAGGCCCTCCTGCAGGCGAACGACGTGGTGCCGCTCGCCACCGTCAACGTCCACTACGTCTTCCGCGAGGGCGTCTCGGCCGCCATCCCGGCAGGCGCCTTCGACCCCGTCACGCTGCGGATCGCCGAGTGACCGCGACACCGGTGCGCGCCCCCCTTCCCGGGGCCGGGAAGGACACGGGCCCGCGGCGCGGCCTCGCCCTCGGCCCGTGGGGCACCTTCCTGCTGCGCAGGCTGGCCGGACTCGTCGCCGTCGCCACCACCCTGGTCGTCGTCACGTTCCTGATCGTCCAGCTCATCCCCGGCGACCCGGCCCGCGTACTCGCCGGCGCCGACGCCTCCCCCGCGGACATCGAGCGTCTGCGCGGCCAACTGGGACTGGACCAGCCCGTGTCCGCGCGGTTCGCGGACTACGCGGGCGGACTCGTCCACGGGGACCTCGGCCTGTCGTTCCAGACGCGTGAACCGGTCGCCGACATCATCGCCACCAGGCTGCCCTTCACCGCCGAACTCGCCCTGCTCGCCGTTCTGGTGGTGCTCCTCGTCGCCGTTCCGCCGGGTCTGGTGATCGCCGTGCGCGGAAGCCGTCGTACGGACAGCGCCTTCACCCTCACCACGTCGCTGGTGGGAGCGACCCCCGAGTACGTCATCGGCACCCTCCTGGTGCTCGTCCTCGCGGTCACCCTGGGCGTCCTCCCCGCGGCCGGCGCCGAGACACCGGCGTCCCTGGTCCTGCCCGTGGCGGCGATCGCCCTGCCCGGGAGCTGTGTGATGGCGCGCATCGTGCGCCGCGAGGCCGCCTCCGTACTCGCCCAGGACTACATGCGTACCGCGCGGGGGCGCCGGCTGCCGCCGCTCACGCTGTACACCCGGCACGCCCTGCCCAACCTGCTCACCGCCGCACTGACCCTCGGCGGACTCATCCTCGCCTCCCTCCTCGGCGGCACCGTGATCGTCGAGTCCGTCTTCGCCTGGCCGGGCATGGGACAGCGCGTGGTCGAGGCGATCCTGGCCCGCGACTACCCGGTCATCCAGGGCTGCGTACTCGTTCTCGGGCTGCTCGCCGCTCTCCTCAACCTCGTGGTCGACGTGGTGCTCGCTCTGCTCGACCCACGCACTCTGGCCGGAAAGGGTGGTCACTGATGCGTACGGCATCCCCGAGCCCCGTACCCCTTCGCTCCCCGCGCCGGAACCCGGCCCTGTAGGCGGGGGCGACCGGCCTGGTCCTGATCGCCCTCCTGGGAGTGGCCGGCCCCCTGGTCTGGACCGACACGGCGACCGCACTGTCCGGTGCCGCCCGTGAGGGCGTCAGCGCCGAGCACTGGCTCGGCACCGACGCCCTCGGCCGCGACGTCCTCGCCCGCACCCTCGTCGCCACCCGGCTCACCCTGCTGATGACCCTGGCCGCCACC
>NZ_JAPSIW010000362.1 GCF_031178505.1 Streptomyces sp.
CGACGGTCGCCGCCGGAATCCAGTCCTGTGCGGCCCACCAGTCACGGGTGTACGAACCGCAGTTCTCGGCCCAGTCGACCAGCGGAAGCGAACGCGGGGCGCCGTGCCCCCGCGCGTGGACCAGGGCGTACGGCTCCTCGAAGAGTTCACTCGCGACCAGCCCCGGCGGAAGCGCCACCGAGCCGCCCAGCGTCGCGAGGGCGATGTCGGCCCGCCCGTCGGCCCGCACGGCCGGGGGGCTGACGCGACCGGTGGCCACCGGCGACCCGGCCCCCGGGCCCCGACGGCTCCGCCGGGGCCGTGGCCGGTGTCTCGGTAGGCTGCGGGCGTGATCAACTCATACGCGAGTTCCGACGACGCCGCGGTCGCCATAGCCGGCGTCCGGGCCGGCGCGGACGTGGTCCGCGGCATGTACGGACGCCGACTGGACCGCATCGACAAGGGGGCCGGTGACTTCGCCACCACCGCCGACGTGGAGGCCGAGAAGGCGATCCTCGGAGTCATCCGCGCCGCGCGGCCTGACGACGCGGTGCTCGGCGAGGAAGGCGGGCAGCAGGGCGCCGCGGGAACGGTGCGCCAATGGCTGGTGGACCCCCTCTGCGGCACCTTGAACTACGCCGTCGGCACCATGCTGGTGGCCGTCAACGTGGCGCTGCGAGACGGGGCCGCGGCCGTGGCCGACCCGTTCAGCGGGGAGGTGTTCTTCACCGACGGAGAGCGTGCCTGGGTGCGGTGCGACGGGGCCGAGGACGCGCTCCTGACACCCACGGCCGCCACCCGCCTCGTGGACGTCAACCTGGACCCGCCCTTCCCCGGCGCGCCCGGCTTCCGCGCCGTCGATCTGCTGGCACGCCCCGAGTTCGTGGAGCGTTTCCGGCCGCGAGTCGTGTCCACGAGCCTGGCGCTGGCCTGGGTGGCCGCCGGTAAGCGCGCCGCGTACGTCACCGACGGCGGCGACCTCTCCGGAAGCGTCCACTTCGCGGCCGGTATCGCCCTGTGCCGGGCAGCGGGCTGCACCGTCACAGGGATCGACGGTGCCCCGCTCGGTGAGCCGGGCCGTGGGCTCGTGGTCGCCTCCGACGCCGAGACGCACGGGCTGCTGATGTCGATGATGCCCGGGCGAAGCCAGTGCTGAGACGGCCGTGACCGCAGGGCCTTCACGGGGCCGGCCGCGCCGCGACGGGGAGGCTCGACCGGTCCAAGGGCCCGCGGTCACCGCCGTCGGTCGGTGGGGGTGGGACGGCTCGCGACGCCCGTCAGTCGGGCAGGTTGCCGTCGCCGCCCAGATTGGCGACCATGCGACGCAGGACGTTGATGGTGGTCACGAAGTCGGCCGTGTCGATGCCGTCGTGCACCCGCTGGTGCACGCGCAGGTTGCGCTCCTTGGCCCGAAGGCGCCCGTTCTCTCCCGCCTCCGTCAACGTCATGAGCCCTGACTCCTCCACCAGCCACCCACGGTCGACGAGGTCGTCGAAGACGCCGTCGAAGTCGGTCGCGAGGTCGTCCCACTTCGCCAAGCGCTCGACCAACGCCGCGCGGGTCCACTTCCCCGGCGCTCCGGCCACGTGGTTGAGCGTCCACCAATGCGGCTGTGTGAGGTTCTCCACCGCCAACTGTTCACGGAGGGCTCCGACGACCAGCCGGCACGCCGTGCCGGTCCATGCTCCGATGGGCTGAGCGGCCAGGTCCTTCTGCGCGTACTCCTTGAGCTCCACGCTCACGTGCTCCTCCTCGGGATCAGCGGAATGCGATCACCGTAGAAGCTCAAGTCCGGTCGAGGTCAAGGCGGTTCACCGGCTCGGCGAGACCGGCGCCGACCGATGCGCGCCCTCCGCAGGACCACCGGGCGGGGCGCCGTACCGAAGCGGCGCTGCGGACGAGCCCGTGAACGGGGAAGCGCGGGGGACAGGCGTCACCTCCGCATGTTCCGGGGCAGGGAGATCATCCGGGCTCCGACCACGGGGTGGGGGTGGGTGGAGGCTTCGTCTGCGGTCCTCCCGGCGTTCTCACCGCCTCCGGCCTCCCGCGGGCCCGCGCCGGTCGCGCCTTCGCCGGACATGAGGCTGCCGGCGGTGTGGACGTTGCCGGGGGCGGAGGCGAGGGCCATCAGCCGCGCCGCCGAGGCGGGTTCGGCCTCGGGCGGGACCACAAGGAGGTCGCAGCGGCCGAGGGCGTACGAGAGCAGGATCATCGTGTCGCGGTCCTGGTCGGTGAGCCAGCCGACGTCCACGACGTGGCCGCCGACGGAGACCGAGGAGGAGGCGACGAGCCATGGCCCGGGGTTCGCCGTGATCCGGGTGATGCGCCCCCACCGTTCCTCCAGCGCCTCCACCAGGGGCGGCAGCTCGGTGCTGAGATCCCGCGAGTAGGGCCACCAGGCACCGTCCAGCAGGCCCGCCAGAGAGGTGCGCGGCGTCAGTGTCAGGCGCGACGGGCGCGCCGGAGGGGTGGTGCTGGTCATGAGACCGAGTCCTGTCCCCGGGGCACCGTGGAACGGCGGCCCGGCGTATTGAGCGCCGGGAACGACGCCCGCGCCGGGGCGGGTGTACGGGTTGTTCCCGGTACCTCCAACGTACTCCGCGCCGGGGTGTACGCGGAGTACGGCTCCGCCCGTCCTTCCCCCTCGCGGCCGACCGGCGAAGACGCATCCCTCAAGGCAAGCCCCGCCACTCGGCGAGGACGCGTGTGCCGCGCCCTGCGCCCGCTCAGGGTTCCTCGGCGTGGGGGCCGGTACCGCTCGGGGGCCTGCTGGCGGCCAGCCAGGACAGGGCGGGTTCGGAGGCGCGAGCGGTGTCGACGGTCAGGTGGAGGCGGGTGCCTCCGCCCGGGGCGGGATAGCTGCGCTGCTCCCCGCCGGCGAAGCAGTGGCGGAGGATGTCGGCCACCAGGCGCGCGGCGTCCGGGGTGGCGGCGACGATGCGGACTTCGGCGTGCCCAGGGGGCGGCAGGTCTTCTGGCTCGTTGCGGTCCAAGGCGGCACCGTCCTTTCGCACCGGGGAGGGCGGTCACGCCCCGGTACGTCCACCGTACGTCCGCCGAGCCGGGCGCCGGACGCGACGGGGCGGTGGAGTGACGCGCGGGTGAGGCCTTCCGGAGTACCGTGAAGGGACGGGGCCGTGCCCCGCCCGCCGGCCCGGCATCCGCCGCGCCACCGGTGGGGCGGCGGCGCAGGTGCCCCGTGGACGGGTGAAATCGCTCATGACCGATCCTGGTGTTCCCCCCGCGCCGTCGCGAGACCTGCCCGACGCGGTCCATGAGGCCGTCGGGCCCGGTACGGCGCTGCTCCGGCTCGAGACGACGCACTCCCGGCAGACCCTCCTCGACGGAGCGTGGTGGCCGCGCACGCGTGATGTCGAACGGGAGATCCCGCCGCTGGTCACCGCCCTGACCGCGTATCTCGGCCCCGTCACCCGGGTCGGTCTGGACACCTCCGCCTGGAACGGCATCCCGCCCCGTCTCGTCATCGAGGACCGGGTCGTGCATCTCGACTCCTTCGCCATCGGCGACGGCACCGTCCTGATCACCCGCGGCGACAACGATCACTTCGCGCTCATGGTCGTCCCGCCCGACACGGCGCCGGAGGCCGCCCGCGCCGCCATGGCCCGCGCCGTCGACGCCGACAACGTCACACAGGCCGCCGAGATCCTCCTCGCCTCGCTCCCCGATCCCACCGAGGCGCCGGGGGACCCCGCCTGACCGGGAAAAGGGCGGGACCGGAAGAGCGACACGCCGGTCCATGAGCGTTTCGCCTTCTCCGCGCCGGGCAGGGGGGCGATGATGCGGATCTACGGTCGCGTGGCGCGGTGCCGCGCGGCTTGTTCATGGAATGAGGGAGTACGGCATGGCGACCGGCACGGTGAAGTGGTTCAACGCGGAGAAGGGGTTCGGTTTCATCGAGCAGGACGGCGGCGGCCCGGACGTGTTCGTGCACTACTCGGCCATCGCCAGCACCGGCTACCGGGAGCTGAACGAGGGCCAGAAGGTGCAGTTCGACATCACCCAGGGGCCGAAGGGCCCGCAGGCCGAGAACGTCACACCGGCCTGAACCTCCGCCACGGTCCGACAGGCCGACGCTCCCCGACATGAGCGCCGAGGCCTCCACGGGGCGGCGTGCAGCGCGGCGACGGGTTCCCGCGTCCGTTGCACGCCGCCCGGTCGTGGCGGGTGATCGGCCGGCCAGGGCGGGGTGGGGCGCTCGTGCGCCCGGTACCGGGGGAGTACGGCAGATCGTGCGCGGCCGGACGGCGAAGGCCGTCCGTTTCCCCGCTCGCCGAACCGTCAGCTCTGATCGGTAAGGTCTGCGACCATGACCGAGACAGCGGCCGCAGCATGGCCGGAGCCCCCTCTCGCCGGGACCGAGGCGGCAGCCGTCCTCGGTGCCCTCGAACGTCAGCGGGCCACGCTGGCCTGGAAGTGCTCGAGCCTGGACGCCTCCGGCCTCCGCGCCACACTCGGCACGTCCACCGTCACGCTGGGCGGCCTTCTCAAGCACCTGGCACACGTCGAGGACAGCCACTTCGTCCGGCTGTGGCTCGGCTCCCCCGTCGGGGCTCCCTGGGACTCCGTCGACTGGGAGAGCACCCCCGACTGGGACTACCGCTCCGCCGCCGGGGACACGCCGGAGCAACTGCACGCGCTGTGGCGGGAGTCGGTCGCCCGCTCCCGTGCCATCGTCGACAAGGCGCTCAGCACGGGCGGCCTTGACCAGCTCGGCGCCCACGTCACCCGTAGCGGCGAACGCCCCAACCTCCGCCGTATCCTCCTCGACCTCGTCGAGGAGTACGCCCGCCACGCCGGCCACGCCGACCTCATCCGCGAATCCGTCGACGGGCTCACGGGTGAGGACCCCCCGAGGTGAATCGCGGGACGTTCCCCGGCGGCGTACGGCAGGCCCGTCCGTAACGGCCCGCTGTGCCGCCGGGGCAGGCCGCCCGGGGGAGGGCTAGGTCCTGTCCGGCGGATCATGTGACTGCCTCGGATTCGAGTCGTTGGCATGTTCATGGAGCGGGGAGATCTCACAGACGACCAGTGGGCACGGCTGTGTCCGCACCTGCCGAAGTCCGGCCAGCGGGGCGGGCGTTGGGCGAGCCATCGCAGGGTGATCAACGGGATCCTCTTCCGGCAGCGCACCGGGGTGCCGTGGCGGGATCTGCCTGCGCGTTTCGGCAAGTGGAAGGCCGTGTATGAGCCACACAGGCGCTGGTCGGCGGACGGCACGTGGGACACGGTCTTCGCGGCCGTCCTGGCCGACGCCGACGCGGAAGGCCGTATCGACTGGTCCATGGTGAGTGTGGACTCCACCTCCTGCCGGGCCCACCAGCTTGCCGCCGGAGCGCGCAGGAGACCCCCGCGGGTGCCGGGAAAAGACGCACGCCCCGGCAGCACCGTCCCGACGAGGGGCTCGGACGATCCCGGGGCGGTCTCACCTGCAAGATTCATCTCGCCGGAGAGGGCGGGCGCCGTCCGCTGGCCCTGCTGATCACTCCAGGCCAGTGGGGCGATGCCCCACAGCTCATCCCCGTCATGGAACGCATCCGCGTTGGCCGCCTCGGCCGCGGGCGTCCCCGCACCCGACCGGATCATCTCGGCGGTGACAAGGCGTACTCCTCGCGCCGTAACCGCCGCTACCTGCGCCGACGACAGATCAAGCACACGATCCCCGAACCGGGCAACCAGCGGGCCAACCGAAAGCGTCGCGGCGGCCGGCCCACGGGCTTCGACAAGACGATCTACAAGCGAAGGAATGAAGTTGAGCGGACGATCAACGCCCTCAAGAACTTCCGGGCCGTAGCCACGAGGTTCGACAAGCGTGCCTATGTCTTCCAGGGCACCGTGACTGTCGCAGCGATCCGGCTCTGGCTTCGGGGGTAGATCCATTATCCCCGTGCGGTGAGGTGCCTGTCACCGTTCTCCGGAATGATCTTTACGCCTGATTTGCGCCTTTAGGCTTGCGGGCAGCAGGCACAATGCACTGATCTGACTTGGGAGTTGAGAATGGCGCACGACATTGCCGCGCTGGCCGGGGAGCTCGCGGACATGGCTGCGGCCGATCACCAGTCCGCAGTCCGCGCGAACAGCGATGACCCTGCCGAGCAGCTGGCCTGGCGGCGGCTGACCGCCCGGCACGGTGACCGGCTGGGCGAGATCATGGACGAATACGGCTGGCCGACGGCAGAACTGGTTGGTGAGGAGGCCGCACGCGCAGCATGGCTGATCGCCCAGCACGCCGACCGGCAGCTCGATGTTCAGCGGCGCGCCCTCCATCTGATGCAGCAGGCTGTGTCGGCAGGCTCGGCCAGCCCGCGCGAGCTGGCCTTCCTGCGCGACCGCACGCTGGTCAATGAGGGCCGCAAGCAGGTCTACGGCACTCAAATCGCCGGCGTGAAGGACGGGGTACCGGTTCCGTGGCCCTGTGAAGAGCCTGAGCGCATGAACGAACTCCGAGCAGATGTCGGCATCGAGCCCTTCGACGAGTACGTTGCCAAGTTCTCCCCGGCCTGACGCGCTGTTCCCAGTCGCGTGCTGCGGATCACTGCCCGGGGCTCGCCTGCCGCAGGCAATGATCCGCCGGACAGGGCCTAGACGTCGCCCCCCGCCGCGTCCTCGCGATCCCCGGCCGCGCGCCGCCGGGCGTCCTCCTGGGCGCTCCGACTCGGCGTGAGGGCGTCGGCGGCCGCGCCGTCCTCATCGGGGTGCGCGTCCTCCCGTACGTCCGTCTCGGCCTCCTCGAACTCCTTCAGGACCTCCTCGGCGGCGGTCCGCGGGTGGTCGGCGTTCCCCTCGGTGGCGCGGTGCTGCGACATGGGATCCCTCTTCCTTGCGTTTCGTGGTCCTAGGACCTCTTTTGTAC
>NZ_JAPSIW010000363.1 GCF_031178505.1 Streptomyces sp.
GGGGCGGTCGTGCCGGGGCGTGCGTCGAGCGTCGTCATGGGAGGAGAACTCCTGAGGGAGAGGAGGTCCGGCGAGGGACGGGGGAGGCGGGGGGACGGGGGAGGGGGCGAGGGAGGTCAGCCCTTGACAGCACCTTGCATGATCCCGCCGACGATCTGCCTGCCGAGCAGACCGAAGACGAGCAGCACGGGAAGCGTTCCCAGCAGCGTTCCCGCCATGATCACGGACTGGTCGTGGACGTATCCGCCGCCCAGCTGGCGCAGGGCGACCTGCACGGTCGGCTCGGAGGAGGAGAGCGCGACGACGGGCCAGAAGAAGTCGTTCCACGAGGCCATGAAGGTGAGCAGGCCGAGCACGGCCATCCCGGGACGCGCGATCGGCACCACGATCGACCAGAACACGCGTGCGGTGGACGCCCCGTCCACCCGGGCCGCCTCGATCAGCTCGTCCGGCAGGGACTGCACCAGATACTGGCGCATGAAGAACACCCCGAAGGCGGACACCAGACCCGGCAGGATGACGGACTGGAGCTGGTTCACCCACCCCAGCTCGGCGACCAGCATGAACAGCGGGATCACGCCCAGCTGCGGCGGGATCATCATCGTGCCCACGGTCACCGCGAGCAGCGCCCCCCGGCCCCGGAAGCGGAGCTTGGCGAAGGCGAAGCCGGCCAGTGTGCAGCACAGCACCGTGCCGAGGGTGACCGAACCCGACACGACGAGGGAGTTCAGCAGCGCCTTGCCGATGTCGGCCTCTTCGAGGACCGCCTCGAAGTTCCGGATCAGATGCGGGCCGGGCACCAGCGCCGGCGGGGCCTGCGCCAGGTCGGCGTTGGAGCGGCTGGCGGCCACGAGGGTCCAGTAGAACGGGAACGCGGAGACCAGGACGGCGAGGACGAGGATCCCGTACGCCAGCGGGCCGGCGTGCAGGGTCCGGCCGGCGCCGGACGGGCGGCGGCGCGGCGGGCGGCCCCGGCGGTCTCCGGCGGGAGGCGGGGGCGCCGCCGCCGAAGCCGGGGGAGGGGCGGTCGGGTCGGCGAGCGCGGTCATCGGCCGGCCTCCTCGCGGTCGGTGCGGTCGGTGCGGTCGGTGTGCGTACGGGAGGTGCGACGGGCGCGCGAGAGGTACGGGGTGCGCGTGCCGCGCCCGGTGCGCCGGCGCCGCTCGGTGCCGGAGCTCCCCTCCCGGCGCTCGCCGCGTGAACGGCGGCGCGCGATCAGGGCGTTGACCCCGACGAGGACCACGATGAGGAGGAACATCACCCACGCGATGGCGGCGGCCCGCCCCAGGTGGAAGAAGCCCCAGCCCTGCTCGTACATGTAGAGGCCGAGCGTCTGGTACTGGTGCGAGATGCCGCCCGAGACGCTGCCTTCGAGCAGCAGCGGCTCGCCGAACAGCTGGGTCGCGCCGATCGTCGAGACGATGACGGTGAAGACGATGGTGGGCCGCAGCCCCGGCAGGGTGACGTGGAAGAACTGGCGCCACCGCGAGGCGCCGTCCATGGCCGCCGCCTCGTACAGCTCGTCGGGGATCGACTGCATCCCGGCCAGGTAGATCAGCGCGTTGTAGCCGGTCCAGCGCCAGATGACGATCGTGGAGACGGCGATCTGCGAGGTGAGCGTGCCGGTCTGCCAGTCGACGGGGTCGATCCCGATCAGCCCGAGCGCGTAGTTGATCAGCCCGAAGTCCCGGCCGAAGAGCTGCGCGAAGACGAGGGTGGCGGCGGCGACGGAGGTCGCGTACGGCAGGAGGATCGCCGTCCGCAGGAACGTGCGCCCGCGCATCCGGTAGTTCAGCAGGTGCGCGAGGCCCAGGGCCATCGCCAGCTGCGGCACCGTCGAGAGCACCCCGATGGTGAAGGTGTTGCGCAGCGAGGTCCAGAAGTAGCTGTCGCCGAACAGGGCGGTGTAGTTGCCCAGTCCCCGCCACTCCATGTCGCCGGGCGTCTGGAGCTCGACGCGGTAGAGCGAGACGAACGCCGTGTAGAGCAGGGGGAAGAGGCCGAAGGCGGCGAACAGGGTGAAGAACGGGGCGATGTAGGCGTACGGGGAGAGGGTCCGCCAGGCCCGTCGGGCGGCCCCCGGCCGTGGGGGCGGGGACGTGGCGGCCCGTCGCGGCGGCGCCGGGGTCTCGGGTGCGGTGAGGGTCACGGGGCGGCCCTTCGGGTGGGGGAGCGGCGGGACGGGAGGGGTGAGCAGGGGGCTCCGCAGCGCCGGTACGGACGGGAGCACGGGACGGAGCGGGAGGGGCGGGGGCGCCGGTACGGAGGGCGGCGCGGTCCCCGGCCCGTGGCCCGCTGCCGGGGCGGGGCGTCAGCCGAGGGTGTTCTCGACGCCCTTGCGCGCGTTCGACCAGGCCTGCTCGGAGGAGACGCCCTTCCGCTCGACCTCGCTGAGCGCGTTGGTGATCTGCTGGGCGATGTTCTGGTCGTGCGGACCGAGGACCTGCACGGGGGCCGCCTTCGCCGCCTCGCCGAAGATCCGGCCGATCGGGGCGTCGGAGAAGTACGGGTCCTTCGCGTCCGCGACCTGGTCGATCGCCCCGGTGGCGGAGGGGAAGTTGCCCTGCTTGCGGAACAGCTTCGCCTGCTGCTCGGGCGCGGTGAGCCAGGCGATCAGCTCGTACGCCTCCTTCTTGTGCTTCGCCGCCTTCGGCACGGAGAGGTACGAGCCGCCCCAGTTGCCCGCGCCGCCCGGCAGCCGGGCGATGTCCCAGGCGCCCTTGCCGGCCTCGCCCGCCTGGCCCTTGATGTAGCCGAGCATCCAGGCGGGGCACGGGATGGTGGCGAAGGAACCGCCGGCGAAGGCCTGGTTCCACTGGGGCGACCACTGGTCGAGCCGGGCGCTCAGCCCGTCCTCGGCCGCCTCCACGGCGTGGTCCCACGCCTCGCGGAGGGCCGGGTTGTTCTCCCAGATCAGCTTGCCGGAGGCGTCGTAGTACCGCTCCTTCTGCTGGCCGATCATGATCGAGTAGAGGCTGCCGACGCTGTCGAGCCACGCGCTCCTGCCGGGCGCCTTCGCCTTGTACTGGCGGCCCAGTTCCAGGTAGCCGTCCCAGGTGGCCCACCGCCGGGCCAGTTCCTCGCGGTCGGTCGGCAGGCCGGCCCGCCGGAACAGGTCCGTGCGGTAGCACATCGCCTCGGGGCCCACGTCGGTGCCGAGGCCGAGGACCTCGCCGTTCCGGCCGGTGGCGGCCGCCCACTTGGCCTCGGCGAACTGGCCCTTGAGCCGGTCGGCGCCGTACGTGCGGAGGTCTTCGAAGCGGTCCGACTGCTGCTGGGTGACGGAGGCGATCCGGCCCACCTCGACACCCTGGACGTCGGCGAGCCCGCCGCCACCCGCCAGCCGCGTCTGGAGCGACTTCCAGTAGTCGGCCTCGTCCTCGGTGTCCGTCTGCTTGATCGTGACACCCGGGTGCAGCTTCTCGTACTCCTCGTAGAGGCCGGCCTCCTTGTACCCGAACGAGCCGAACAGGTCGACGGTGATCGTCACCTTCCCGCCGGCGCTGTCCGCGGACGGGGAGTCCGGGGAACCTCCGCAGGCGGCGAGGAGCGCCCCGGTGAGGGCCAGCGCGCCGAGACGGACGGCGGTTCTCCTGGCGGCTCGGGCGATGGGCATGGGAAGCCTCCTTGGCTCCGGTCGAGCGGGAAACGCTTTGAGAGCGCTCTCAGCGATGCGGTTGGAGCGTGCCCGCGCCGAGGGTGTTCCGTCAAGACTTGAAGGCCTACCGGTCGGGAGTGGTCGCGAACTCCCGGTCATGCACGCTCTCTTGACACCCCGGTTTCGGGAGTTTTACGTTTCCGGCCATCTGAGAGCGCTCTCGAAACCGCTCCGGAGCCCCGCCGGACTCCCCGAATTCCCGTCCCCGCCCCGCATGCGCACCACACACCGTCCCCCACCCCCGTCCCCCCCATCGAGGTGCCGCACATGCCAGCCCCCCGCCTCCGACCGGCCGCCGCACTGGCCCTGGTCGCCGCGCTCGCCGCCCTGGGACTCGGTCCCGCCGCGACCCCCGCGGCGGCCGCCACCGTTCCCGTCGGCGCCGGAAGCCACTCCGACACCCGGCCCCCGGGAACCTCCGGACCCACCACCAACACCGGCACGCCCGTCACCCCCAAGGTCACCGCGGCCGCCCAGGGCCGGCCGGTCCCCACCAACGACTGGTGGTCCTCGCTCGCCTTCCAGCGCTACGGCGACAACCCGTACTCCACCCCCATGTACGGCCACCCGCTCACCTACCAGGCCACCGCCGCGGGCCTCGACATCGGCTACCCGACCAGCCCCGCCGTCGTCGGCGAGGGCCGCCAGTACGAGTACGCCCACAAGCGGGACCTCACCATCGGGCTCACCGGCCTCAACGCCCCCGACACCAAGGTCGACGGCTGGTCCGACTGGACCGTCACCCCCTACTGGTCCGACGGCGCCCGCACCCTGCGCACCACCATCGGCCACGGCATGCCCTTCGTGTACGCCCGAGGCACCGGCGGCGACGCCCGCGTCACCACCGCCACCGCCCCGGCCGTCTTCGCCGACCAGGGCAACGTCCTCGGCATCACGGTCGCGGGCCACCACTACGCCCTCTTCGCCCCCACCGGGGCCGACTGGAACATCGCCGGCTCCACCCTCACCGCGGGCCTCGCCGGCAAGGACTACTTCTCCGTCGCCGTCCTGCCCTCCCCCGAGGCGCTCGCGACCTTCCGCACGTACGCGTACAGCTTCGTCACCGGCTCCACCGTCAACTGGAGCACCTCCCAGGGCACCGTCCGCGCCACCTACACCCTCTCCACCGAGGCGAAGGAGGGGACCGAGCGCGGCACCCTCCAGGCGCTCTACCGGCACCAGTGGCTGCACACCACCGACGCCCTCACCCCGTACACGTACGTCTCCCCGCGCGGCACCATGAAGGTGCGCGCGGCCGCCTCCTTCACCACCGCCCAGAAGGCCGCCCCCGTCCTGCCGGCGCTGCCCAGGGCGGCCGGGACGGACGCGGCCCGGCTGCGCGGCCACCTGGGCGAGGTCGTGAACTCCGCCGACCCGTTCTCCGGGGCGGCCGACACCTACTGGACGGGCAAGGCGCTCGGCAAACTCGCCCAGCTCGTGCCCATCGCCGACCAGATCGGCGAGGGCGCCGTCCGCGACCGGCTCCTCGGGCTGATCAAGGGCCGCCTCCAGGAGTGGTTCACCGCGGGCGGGGCGAGCGAGTTCTCGTACGACCGCGTCTGGAAGACCCTCACCGGGTACCCGGCCTCCTACGGCAGCGACACCGAACTCAACGACCACCACTTCCACTACGGCTACTACGTGTACGCCGCCGCGATCGTCGCCCAGTACGACCCGGGCTGGGCCGCCGACTCCGCCTGGGGCGGCATGGTGAAGACCCTCGTCCGCGACACCGCCAACCCCAGCCGCACCGACGCCGCCTACCCGTTCCTGCGCGGTTTCGACGTCTACGCCGGACACAGCTGGGCCAGCGGCCACCAGGGCTTCGCCGCGGGCAACAACCAGGAGTCCTCCTCGGAGTCCACCAACCTGAGCGCGGCCCTCGTCCTGTGGGGCTCCGCCACCGGTGACACCGGCCTGCGCGACCTCGGCACGTATCTGCTCACCACCGAGGGCGAGGCCATCGCCCAGTACTGGTTCGACGCCGACCAGCAGGTCTTCCCCGCCTCCTTCGGCCATGACACCGCCGGCATGGTCTGGGGCAGCGGCGCCGCGTACGCCACCTGGTGGACCGCCAACCCCGAGGAGATCCACGGCATCAACGTCCTGCCGGTGACCGGTGGTTCGCTCCACCTCGGCGGCCACAAGGAGGCCGTCCGGCGCAACCTCGCCGAGATGGAACGCGAGAACGGCGGGCCCGCCGTCGAATGGCGTGACCTGCTCTGGGAGTTCCGCTCCTTCGCCGACCCGGCCGCCGCGAAGGCGCAGTGGGACGCGGGGAACGCCTCCTACACCCCGGAGGCGGGGGAGTCGCGGGCCCACACCTACCACTGGATCACCACCCTCGACACGCTCGGCGCCCCCGACCCCGCCGTGACCGCCGACCTGCCCACCGCGGCCGTCTTCACCAAGGGCACCACCCGCACCTACGCCGCCCACAACCACGGCTCCACGACCCGTACCGTCACCTTCTCCGACGGCCGCAGCCTGTCCGTGCCGGCCCGTTCCACGGCCACCGCCACCGGCCCCGGCTCCACCGACCCGGACCCGCAGCCGCCGGCCGGCAACACCTTCCAGCTGCGCTCCGGCGGCACGCTCACCACGGCCACCGGCGGCACCGAGGCCGCCGACGTCCTCGCCTCGGCCCAGGGCGCCAACCACGACGGCACCCCGTACCGTCCGCTCGTCTACGAGGCCAGGGGCGTCCACGCGGCCCTGCGGCCCGGCGCCGCCACCGCCTTCCGCCTCCAGGTCGACGCGGGGACGGCCGTGGGCCTCGGCCAGCAGGCCCGCGTCAGCTACGACCTCACCGGCGACGGCACCTTCGAACGCACCGAGACCTACCAGTACTTCGCGACCGACCCCGTCACGGGCTGGGAGGACTACACCGCCGCCCGGGGCCTGAAATCCGCCACCGGCACCCTCGGCGACCTGCGCGGAGGCACCGTCCGGCTGGAGGTCTGGAGCGCCATCGGGAACGGGGACTCCCGCCTGAGGACCGGCGCGGACCGTTCCGTGGTGGTCATCCCGTACGGCTGACCCGGCCCTGCCGTACGGCGCTCAGGCGGAGCCGCGCAGCACCAGCGAGGTGGGGGTGATGACGGACTCCGGGACCCCGGCGCCCGTCCCGTCCAGGAGGCGCATCAGCAGCCGGACCATCAGCCGGCCCATGCCCTCGAT
>NZ_JAPSIW010001043.1 GCF_031178505.1 Streptomyces sp.
CCCGCTCGCGGCCCGGGACGCGCCCCCGTCCCCGTCCCTGTCCGCGTCGGGCGCAGGGAACAGGACCTTCTCCGGTCGGTTCAGCTTCACGGTGTGGCGGCCGGCCCGCACCGTTCGTGCGTCGTTCATGGCGTTCCCTTCGGCTCGGCCGGTCCGTCGGCTCGGACGCGGGCCGCACGGGTACCCGGCCACGGGCCCGGTAGTCGCCCCAGGTCGCCCGTCCGGGGGGTGTCAGCCCCGGCCCTCCAGGGTGGTTGGCCCCACCCGCGACTCGGGGGAGAACGGGCGTGACCTGCGGCTTCCCCACCGGCAGGATCGAAGCCGACCCTTTCGGACTCCCTCGGTGAGGCCCGCCATGACCCGGACCAGCCCCCTCGGCCCCGACGCCGCTCCCGACCCTGCTCCCGCCGCCACTCCCCCCAACACGCCCGCCCCCACTCCCGATCCCACCGCCAACCGCACCCCTGACGCACACCGGCCCCCGCGCCAACGCCCCCGCCCCCACCCGCGCCCCGGAGAACCCCGCCTGCTCCCCCGCGGTCTCCCGGGAGCCGACGGGGAGCGGCCCGCGCCCGACGTCGTGCGCGGGGCCTTCGCGCTCTGGCTCACCGCGGTCGCCGCGGGCGTGTTCGAGACCGTGCTCGCCATGGTCAGGGCGCTCACCGAGGCCGACGCGTCCACCGGCGGCCTCGCCGCGGGCCTCGCCCTGCGCGTCGCCGTCTACTCGGCGGCCGTCCTCGTCGCCGTGCGGATGCGCCGCGGCGCGAACTGGGCGCGCCTGGCCCTGGCCGGCGTGCTCGGCGTCCTCGGCACGCTCTCCCTGGTGATCGAGCCCGTGCGGTGGCTGGCCGACGGGCACACACCCGGAGAGGCGTTCCGCCACCTGGACGCCGTGGACGTGCTGTTCGGCGCGAGCCGCGTACTGCACCTGGCGGCCGTGCTCGCGGCGGTGACGCTGATGTTCCGCCCCGCCGCGAACACGTGGTTCAAGAAGTGACGCGGCGCTCCAGGGCGGCGGCCGCCGGGTGCGGCGCCGTCACCGTACGACGCCCTGCTCCACCAGGAGCCGTGCCGCCGCCGCGATCGACTGGGCGTCGATGCCCGCCGCGCGGAGCTGCTCCTCGGGCGACGCGGAGCCCGGCATCGTCCGTACGGCGAGCCGCACGAGGCGCGGCACCGGGCTGCCGTCGGTGAAGGCGTCCATGACCGCGTCGCCGATGCCGCCCTCCTCGCGGTGGTCCTCGACGGTGATGAGGCAGCCGGTGCGCTCGGCGGCCTCGCGCAGCGTCCTGCGGTCGACCGGCTTGACCGAGTACAGGTCGATGACGCGCACCGGGATGTCCTCGGCCGCAAGCAGTTCGGCGGCGGCGAGCGCCTCGTGGACGGTCACCCCGGCGGCGACGACGGTGAGCCGGTCGGCGTCGGAGGAGCGCAGGACCTTGGAGCCGCCGACGGGGAACTCCTCGCCGGGCCCGTAGATGACCGGGGTGTCCCCGCGCGAGGTGCGCAGGTAGCGCACGTTTTCGAGGTCCGCCATCGCCTCGACGAGCCGCCCGGTCTGGTGGGCGTCGCACGGGTAGAGGACGGTGGAGCCGTGCACCGCGCGGAAGGCGGCCAGGTCTTCGAGGCCCATCTGGGAGGGGCCGTCC
>NZ_JAPSIW010001044.1 GCF_031178505.1 Streptomyces sp.
GGCCCGTCCACGAGATGACCGCCCGCGCCCGGCGCCTCTCCGAGCGGACCCTGCACGAACGCCTCGCCGTCCGCGGCCCCGACGACGAACTGAAGGAGCTCGGCGACACCGTCGACGCCCTCCTCGGACGCCTGGAGACGGCCTTCGACAGCCAGCGCCGGTTCATCGCCAACGCCTCCCACGAACTGCGCACCCCGCTCGCCACCCAGCGCGCCGCCCTTCAGATCGGGGTCGACGACACCTGCGAGGTCAAGCAGATCCTCCTCGACACCAACCGGCACAGCGAGCGCCTCATCGACGGCCTGCTGCTGCTCGCCCGGGGCGAGGGGGGCCTCGCCGAGCGGGAGGACGTACGCCTCGGCGAGGTCGCCCGCGAGGAGTACGAGGACTCCGTCGTCGTCACGGACGGGGTCGTCAGCGGCAGCCGCGTGCTCCTCGGGCAGCTCGTGCGCAACCTCGTCGCCAACGCCCGCGCCTACAACGTGCCCGGCGGCCTCGTCGCCGTCCGCGTCGACGGCGGCGTCCTCACCGTGACCAACACCGGCCCCGTCGTCCCCGGGACCGACGTCCCCGGCCTCTTCGAACCCTTCCGGCGCGGTGAGGGCCGCGACCGGACCGGCCCCGGAGCCGGCCTCGGCCTCTCCATCGTCCGGTCCGTCGCCCACGCCCACGGCGGCCACGTCACCGCCCGCGCCCGCGACGCGGCGGACGGCGGCGGCCTGGTGGTGACGGTGACCCTTCCGGCCGCCGTCACCCCTCCTACAGCTCGGTGAGGTCCGCGAGCAGCTTCCGGTAGAACGCGGTGTGCGCGGTGGCGGACGGTTCCGGGCCGGCGAAGTACGTGGCCGTACGGGGCGACTCCAGCTTGCGCAGGTAGTCGAAGGCCTTGTTGTCCTCCTCGCCCCAGGCCACGAACCGCCAGTGCAGCGGGCGGTCCGCCGCCGCGGCCAGGGCCTCCGTGGCGGCGGTCTTCGACTCCGGCGCGCCGTCCGTCTGGAAGATCACCAGGGCCGGGGCGGCCGGGTCCGTCTTGGCGTGGTGCGCGAGGACCTCCTCGACGGCCCGGTGGTAGTTCGTACGGCCCAGGCGGCCGAGCGTCCCGTTGATCTCCTCCACGCGGGTGGGGGAGGTGGTGGCGGGCGTCAGCTCCACCGTGCCGTCGACGTCCGTCGAGAAGAACACGGCCGTCACGGTCGCCTCCTCGTCCAGGTGCGCGGCGAGCGCGACCGCCTGCTCGGCGAGGCGCTGCACCGACCCGTCCTTGAAGTAGCCGCGCATCGACCCGGAACGGTCCACGACCAGGTACACCCGCGTCCGGGCCCCGGCCAGCCCCTGCTTGCGCAGGACGCCACCCGCCGCCTTGTACGCGTCGGCGAGGTGTGGCGCCGCGGCCTTCACCTTCGCCAGGGTCATGGCGGGACCCGCCTCGCGCGGGGACGCGGCGGGCGCGTCGTCCCCGGCCGCCGAGCCGGCCGGGTCCTGCTCCTCGGCCGCCGAGCCGGCCGGGTCATGCTCCCCGGCCGCCTCTGTCGCTGCCGGTTCCTCTGCCGCTTCCGGTGCCTCGGTCGCCTCCGCCGCTTCCGGCTCCTCCGGCTGCTGCTTCCCGGCCGTTTCCTGCTTCTCTGCCGCTTCCGGTGCCTCGGTCGTCT
>NZ_JAPSIW010000364.1 GCF_031178505.1 Streptomyces sp.
GGGGCAGACCTGGTGCCGCTACGGCGTGCAGGACTCGGTGAAGATGGCCATCCGGCTGGAACTGCGCTACCGGGGCCTGCGCGCCCCGCACAAGCTGAAGTCGGCGGTCTCCGGCTGCGCCCGCGAGTGCGCGGAGGCCCAGTCGAAGGACTTCGGCGTCATCGCCACGGCCTCGGGCTGGAACCTGTACGTGGGCGGGAACGGCGGCGCGACCCCGCGCCACGCCGACCTGCTCGCCCAGGACCTGTCGGACGCCGAACTGATCCGGCTCATCGACCGGTTCCTCATGTTCTACATCCGGACGGCCGACCGCCTTGAGCGGACATCCACCTGGCTGGAGCGCCTGGAAGGCGGACTCGACCACCTCAGGGACGTGGTGGTGCACGACAGCCTGGGGCTCTGCGAGGAGCTGGAGGCGCTGATGGCGGCGCACGTCGCGGAGTACCGGGACGAGTGGGCGCAGACCCTGGACGACCCCGACCGGCTGCGGCGGTTCGTCTCCTTCGTCAACGCGCCGGAGACGCCGGACCCCTCGGTCCGCTTCGTCCCGGAGCGGGACCAGATCAAGCCGGACCTCGACATCCTCACGATCGGTTCGCCGGTCGGCACGCTGGAAGGAGCGACCTCCCGATGACGACGCTCGAACTCTCCCTCTCCGAGGACGCGTGGATGACGGTCTGCGAGGCGGACCGGCTGACGCCGGGGCGGGGCATGGCGGCCCTGCTCCCGGACGGCCGGCAGGCCGCGGTCTTCCGGGACCGTGCGGGGCGGACGTACGCGATCGACAACCGCGACCCGTTCACGGGCGCCCAGGTGCTCGCCCGGGGGCTGCTGGGGTCGGCGGAGGGGCGGCCGTTCGTCGCCTCGCCGCTGCTGAAGCAGCGCTTCGACCTGACGACGGGCCGGTGCCTGGACGACGACGGGGTCGCGGTGACGGTCTATCCGGTGCGGGTGCGGTGACACCGAAGGGGCAATCCCCCTTTACTTGACCGGTCGTTCCAGACCGGCGTACGGTCGGGGCGTGGCCAGGACCAAGGAATTCGATCCGGACGCCGCGCTCCGGGCAGCGCTCGAACTGTTCTGGGCGCGGGGCTACGAGGCGACGGCGATGTCCGACCTCGTGGAGCACCTCGGCATCGGCCGGGCGAGCCTCTACGCCACCTTCGGGAACAAGCACGAGCTGTACCTGAAGGCCCTGGACCGCTACGCCGAGGAGCGCTTTCCGGGGATGGTCGAGGAGCTGTCCGCGCCGGGCCCCGCCCTGCCGGCCGTCCGGACGCTCGTCCGCCGCTTCGCGGCCGAGGCCGGTGCGGAGGAGGAGCGCCTGAACGGCTGTTTCGTCACCAACTCGGCGGCGGAGCTCGCCCCGCACGACCCCGCCGTGGCGCGCCGGGTGGAGATCAACTGGGAGCACCTGGAGACGCTGCTCCACGCGGCGCTCGTCCGGGCCCGCGCCCAGGGCGAGCTGCCGCCGGAGCGCGACCCGCGGGCCCTGGCCCGCATGCTGCTCGTCCTGACCCAGGGCATCCGGCTGGTCGGCAAGGCCTCCACGGACCCGGCACGGGTACGGGACGCGGCGGAGCAGGCCCTGGCCCTGCTGGACTGAGCCGGACCGGAGGAAGGGCGCCCGGAAGGGGCGCCCTTTTCCCGCGGCTCATATTGGAACGTACGGTCAAGTAAGAGAACTGACCCTCGGAGGGGTTTTCCATGTCCGATCGCTTCACCGACCGCGTCGTCCTCGTCACCGGGGCCGGTTCCGGCCTGGGCCGCGAGATCGCGCTCTCCTTCGCCGCCGAGGGCGCGAAGGTCGTCGCCGCCGGCCGCACCGCCGCCGCCCTGGACGAGACGGTCGCCATGATCGGTGACGCCGGGGGCACCGCCGCCGCCGTCACCGCCGACGTGTCCTCCGCCGCCTCCACGCGGCAGCTGGTCCGGCGCACGGTGGAGCTGTACGGCGGGCTCGACGTGGCCGTGAACAACGCGGGCGTCTTCCTCGGCGGCCACAGCGCCGCCGACTTCCCCCTGGAGGACTGGCAGACCCTGCTCGACATCAACGTGACGGGCGTCCTGCACGCCCTCCAGGCCGAGGTCGCCCACATGCGGGCGCACGGCGGCGGCGCGATCGTGAACATCTCCTCCAACCTGGGCGCGCACGTCCGTGTGCCGGGCGTCTTCGGCTACCAGGTCTCCAAGGCGGCGGTCTCGGCCCTCACCCGTGCCGCGGCCCTGGACCACATCGGCGACGGGGTGCGGATCAACGCGGTCAGCCCGGGGGCCGCGGAGTCGGCCATGTCCCTGCTGCCCGGCGAGACCGAGGCCGAGCGGGAGGTCCGGATGAAGGGCGAGTCGCCGCTCGGCCGGATCACCTCCGCCGCCGAGGTGGCGGCGGCGGTCCTCTACCTCGCCTCGGACGCGGCCGGGGCGGTCGTCGGCGCGGACCTGGTGATCGACGGCGGTGTCGCGGCCTGATCCCGGCGGAAGCGCCGGGTCCCGGTGCGGTCCCGGGGCCCGGCCTGGGGCCGGCCGCGGCCGGCCCCTGGGGGCTCAGCCCTGGGCGGCGGCCGGGTCCATCCAGAAGACCTCCCAGTGGTGGCCGTCCGGGTCGGCGAAGGAGCGGCCGTACATGAAGCCCATGTCCATCGGCTCCTTCGCCGGGCTGCCCCCGGCGGCGAGGGCGGCGTCGGCGAGTTCGTCGGCCTTCTCCCGGCTCTCGGCGCTCAGCGTGATCAGCACCTCGGTGGCCTTGGTGGCGTCGGCGATCTCCTTGCCCGGGGCGGTGAAGCTCTTGAACTTCTCCTCCGTGAGGAGCATCGCGCAGATCGTGTCGCTGATGACGACACAGGCGGCGGTCTCGTCGGTGAACTGCGGGTTGATCGAGTAGCCGATCTTCTCGTAGAAGGCCTTGCTGGCGTCCAGGTCCTTCACCGGCAGGTTCACGAAGATCATCTGCGGGGCCATGGTGTCTCTCCTCGGTAGGGCGCCGCCCTGCTCGGTTCCGGCGCGTTCGAAGGGGTAGACGGGCGTCCCGTCCGGAACTCATCGCTCGCGGCGCGGTCCTCCGGAACTTTTTCCGGGCGGCTCCGCCCTCGGGTCGGTCCGGGGCCGCGGGCGCCGCCGCTTGGCCCTCTCAGGCCGCCGGGGCCCGCAGACGCAGCGCCGCCAGCGGGACGAAGCCGCCGTCCCCTCCCCCGGTGGGAGCGTCCGGCCCGGCGAGCCGTCGCAGCATGGCGCGGGCGATCCGTTCGCCCTGCGCCTTGGCGCGCTCGGCCCGGGGCCCGCGGTGGAGGCCGTCGACGGTGGCGTGCCAGAGCTGGACCCAGCGCCCGAAGTGGGCGGCGGTGAGGGGCCGGGCCGTGTGCAGGGCGGCGTGCGGGGCGAAGGCGTCCCGCCCGTAGCCGGCCGTACGGAACAGGGCCCGCTCCCAGAAGTCGGTGATCCGGGGCAGGTGGGCGTCCAGGTCGGTGCCGGCGACCTCGGTGAAGTACGGCCCGATGAGCGGGTCCGCGACGGCCTCGGTGTAGAAGCGGCGCAGCAGGACGGCGAGGTCGTCACGGCCGCCGATGTCCCTGGGGTTCCGGGGGGCAGGCATGCCTCCAGTGTCCCGCACGGCGGGGTGCGCCCCCGGCGCCCTACCCGTGGGGAGGAATGGCCGGAAGGCGACGGCCGCGGACCTCGGGCGGTCCCCGTCCCCGTTCCGCCGCTTCCGCTTCACCACTTGTTGATGCACAGTCAACTCCGTACTCCTAGGTTCCGGAAGCGCGTGACCCCGCCGCGGACCGTGCGGCGGCTGATCATCACACCCATGGAGTGAGACGTGGAGCGACGCAGTTTCCTGCGCGGAGCGGTCATCGGCACGTCGGCGGCCGCCTTCGGCGGCACCCTGATGCGCGGGGCGGCCTACGCGGCCCCCGCCCAGCCCGGGGCCGGCCCGTACGGCCCGCTCGGCGCCGCCGACGCCAACGGCATCCAGCTGCCCAGCGGCTTCACCAGCCGGGTCGTCGCCCGGTCCGGCCAGCGGGTCGGCAGCACCTCGTACGTCTGGCACAACGCTCCCGACGGCGGTGCCTGCTACGCCGACGGCACCGGCTGGATCTACGTCTCCAACTCGGAGATCTCCAGCACGGGCGGCGCGAGCGCGATCAAGTTCGACTCCTCGGGCTCCATCACCTCGGCCTACCGCATCCTCTCCAACACCAACCGCAACTGCGCCGGCGGCAAGACGCCGTGGAACACCTGGCTGTCCTGCGAGGAGGTCGACACCGGCTACGTGTACGAGACGGACCCGTGGGGCGTGAACCCGGCCGTCCGCCGGGCCGCCATGGGCCGCTTCAACCACGAGGCGGCGGCCGCCGACCCGGTCCGCCGGGCGGTCTACCTCACCGAGGACAAGTCCGACGGCTGCTTCTACCGCTTCGTGCCCTCCACCTGGGGCAACCTCTCCGCCGGCACCCTCCAGGTCCTGGTGGCCGGCACGGCCACCTCCGGCTCGTTCACCTGGCAGAACGTCCCGGACCCGGACGGCTCCCCCACCGCCACCCGCTACCAGGTCTCGGCGGCGAAGAAGTTCAACGGCGGCGAGGGCTGTCACTACGCCAACGACACCGTGTGGTTCACCACCAAGGGCGACAACCGCCTCTGGCAGCTGAACCTCGCCACGAACACCTACGAGCTGGCCTACGACGACTCGCTCGTGCCCAGCGGCGCCGCCCCGCTCACCGGCGTCGACAACGTCACCGGCGCCTCCTCCGGTGACCTGTTCGTCGCCGAGGACGGCGGCAACATGGAGATCTGCGTCATCACCCCCGACGACGTGGTGGCCCCCTTCCTGCGGATCAACGGCCAGTCCTCCTCCGAGATCTGCGGCCCGGCCTTCTCCCCCGACGGCCGGCGGCTGTACTTCTCCAGCCAGCGCGGCACCTCGGGCAGCTCCTCGGGCGGCATCACCTACGAGGTGACCGGCCCGTTCCGCGCGTAACGCTCCGGTTCGGCCTGCCGCTGGGCGCCCCCGAGGAGGGCCGCGCCCAGCGGCGTCAGCGTGTGCAGCACCGCGTTGCCGTGGCGGAGGGTCGCGATGAGCCCCGCCTCGCGCAGCACACCCGCGTGCTGGCTCGCCGAGGCGAGCGAGACCCCGGCCCGCCGGGCCAGCTCGCTCGTCGTCCCGCCGTCCCCGATGGCGTGCAGCACGGCGGAGCGGGTCTGGCCCACCAGCTTCGCGAGCGAGGAGCCGCCGGGCGCCCGGACGGTGAGCGCCTCGCCGTGCGTGACGGGGTAGACGAGAACCGGCGGCAGCGCGGGGTCGCGCAGCATGACGGGCGTCCCCCGGCAGAAGTACGAGGGCTGGAGCAGCAGCCCCCGGCCGCCGAGGTGGACGTCCCGGTCGACCGGGTAGTCGGCCTCCAGGACGGGCGCGTGCCAGCGCAGCATCGGCGGCAGTGAGGCGAGCAGCTCCTCCGCGCCGCCGTCGAGGAGAGCCCGGCCGCGCCGCGCCCGGTCGGCCTCGACACGGGCCCGGATGTGCGGCCAGTACGGCTCCACGGCCGCCCGGTGGTAGGACCGAAGCGCCCCGACGAGCCGGTCGAAGGGCTCCGCGCCGCCGTCGGCGAGGGCACGGAGCGAGTGGGGCACGGTCCGGCCGCCGCTGCGGTCGGCGGCGAGCAGCGAGAGCTCACCGCGCAGCCGGCCGAGGTCCGTGGCGCGGATCGCCTGGAGGCCCTCGTCGAGCCCGTGCACCGCTTCGGCGGGCGTCAGGAAGTCGGGAAAATAGCCCCGGCTGGGCACCAGGGCGGCGAGCAGCCGGGTCTCCCCGCCGAGCCGCATCCGCGTTTCGGAGCGCCATTCCCCGTAGACGACGGGGCCCCGCCGGTCCCTTAAACGGTGAAAGCTCAGAATCGTTTCCCACAGAACGTCGGGACGGGCGGCCATCCGGACCGCCGCCAGATCGTCGCCGGTGAAATGAATCCGCAGCATCAAGCCCCCACCTGTGCACTCGCAACCACCCCCGCCGACGAGTATGCACACCATCACAGGTTGTTACCAGGGTGTTTCAGCCACAGTTGAAAAGCATCGCGGCGAACGGGGGTGAACCGAAAAGCTGTGCGGTGTCGGGCAGGAAACCTTCAGGACCGAGGTGACGTGGTGAAGACCGTGGGGGGCTTTGCCCGTCCGGCGGCGGTCGGCGAGGGTTGCGGCTCACCTGCCCGACATGGGTAAAGGGCGCGGCCACCGGGTGGGGATCCGGAGGCCGCGCCCGACCCGTTCTTTGCCGAAGAAACGGGAAAGTTCAAAGCCCAATAATTCAATGGGCCCCAATTGAACGTGAACTCACTTCCGACCAAAATCGACCCAAAATCAAAACGACGGGACGGACACCTCCGCACAAAGGTGTCCGTCCCGTCTCTCTTGGTTCCGGGGCCGCCGCCCGTCGGTGAGGGTCGTGAGAGACCGGCGGCGGCCCCGGTGGTTCCCGGGAAAGCGCTGCTGAACGGCCGTTCAGCAGCGCCTCAGCGGTCGGGTCAGCGGCTGTCGCTGCCCTTCGACCCGGCGGCGGCACGGCCCGCCTCCAGGCGCGCCACCGGGATCCGGAACGGCGAGCAGGAGACGTAGTCGAGGCCGACCTCGTGGAAGAAGTGCACCGACTCCGGGTCACCGCCGTGCTCGCCGCAGACACCGAGCTTGATGTCGGGGCGGGTGGCACGGCCGGCCTCGACGGCGTTGCGCACGAGGGCGCCGACGCCGTCCTTGTCGATGGTCTCGAAGGGGCTGACGCCGAAGATGCCCTTCTCCAGGTACGCGGTGAAGAACGAGGCCTCCACGTCGTC
>NZ_JAPSIW010000365.1 GCF_031178505.1 Streptomyces sp.
CGCGGGGAAGCCCGACCGCCCTGTCCGTCCTGGCCACGAGTGGCGTGCCCGGTCTCCCGTACGCCGGCGTGGTCGGGCCTGCGGCCGCGCTCGCCTTCCACGAGGCGCTGGCCCTCGGCCCCACGGGCGCGGTCTCGCCCTCCGGTGGCCTAGGAGGAGGCGCCGGCCGCCTGCTCGATCTCCCAGGCCGCCAGGGCGGCGAGCTGTTCGGGTGTCACGTCCGCCGGCAGCGGCACCGGGGCGGGGGTGCGCAGCGGCGGCTGCCAGCCGTTCTCGGCGTCCCAGCGGCGCACCACCCTCGCCGGAGCGCCCGCGACCACGGCGTGGTCGGGGACCTCGCCGCGTACCACCGCGCCCGCCGCGACGACGACGTTCCGCCCGATCCGGGCGCCCGGCAGGATCACCGCGCCGGTGCCGAGCCAGCAGCCGGGGCCGATGGAGACGGGCTCGGAACGGGGCCACTGGCGGCCGATGGGCTCGTCGGGGTCGTCGTAGCTGTGGTTGGTGGAGGTGATGTAGACGTACGGCCCGCAGTAGGTGTCCGAGCCGATGGTCACGGTCGTGTCCGCGATGACGTGGCTGCCCCTGCCGAGCACGACGCCGTTCCCGAGGGTCAGCACCGTCTCCGTGCCCAGGTCGAGGCCGGGCATCATGCCCGCCGTCAGCGTGACCTGCTCGGCGATGATGCAGCACTCGCCGATCTCGATCCACCGCTCCCCGAAGACCGTGCCCTGCGGAAAGGCGAGCCGGGTGCCCGCGCCGAGGCGCCGGAACCGCAGCCGCCCCGGGTGCTCCGCCGTGACGGCGCCGGCCTGCTGCGCCCAGCGCCAGCCGCCCTGCAGCGCGTGGGCGACGACCCGGCGCCGCCAGGCGGCGAGGGAGGAGAACGCGTTTCTGTTCCTGGGCACCCGGCCACGGTAGTCCTCACCGTCGTACCTGATCAGTGCGGTGCGCTGTGATGTCCGTCATGGGCACGGCATAGGCTGCCGCCTGGCGCGACACCCTCACGGACGATCAGGAGCGAACCATGACAGAGGCGTTGATCAGGGCAGTGGGCGGCAGGGAACCGCGCGTCGACCCGAGCGCGTTCACCGCCCCCACCTCCGTGGTCCTGGGCGAGGTCACGCTCGGCGCCCGGGCCAGTGTCTGGTACCACGCGGTACTGCGCGCGGACTGCGGCCCGATCGTGGTCGGCGAGGACTCCAACATCCAGGACAACTGCACCGTCCACGTCGACCCCGGCTTCCCCGTCACCATCGGCGACCGTGTGACCGTCGGCCACAACGCCACCGTCCACGGCTGCGTCATCGAGGACGACGTGCTCGTCGGCATGGGCGCGACGGTGCTCAACGGGGCGCGGATCGGCGCCGGGTCGCTGGTGGCGGCGCAGGCGCTCGTTCCCCAGGGGATGGAGGTGCCGCCCGGTTCGCTGGTCGCGGGCGTTCCGGCGAAGGTCCGCCGTCCGCTGACGGAGGAGGAGCGGGCGGGCATCCGGCTCAACGCCGAGATGTACCTGGACCTGGCCAAGGGCCACGCCGAGGCGTTCGGGGGCTGAGCGGCACGAGGGCTCTTTCGAGGGGCCGCGCCGGACGCGCGAGGCGCCGACCGCGCCGCACCCGTGCCCGTACGCCTTCGTGCCCGTACGCCTTCGTGCCCGTACGCCTTCGTCTCCGTACGCCGCGGAGGGCGGTACCCGGTGCCGGGTACCGCCCTCCGTGTGCCGTACGGACGCCGGTCAGTCGCCGACCGCCACCGGCTCGGGCCGCTGCTCGGGGGCGGTGGCCGACTGTTCCGCCGCCGCCTTCCTCGCCCGGTTCCTGATGATGAGCATCGAGGTCAGGCCGACGAGCACGGCGAGGACGAGGCCGAGCCAGGAGAAGCGCTTGAGCCAGGCCTCGGCGACGATGCCGACCGAGTAGATGACGGCGGTGGTGCCGCCGGCCCAGAGGATGCCGCCGAAGACGTTGGCGACGAGGAACTTCCAGTACGGCATGTGCAGGACGCCCGCGAGCGGTCCGGCGAAGATGCGCAGGAGGGCGACGAAGCGGCCGAAGAAGACCGCCCACATGCCCCACTTCTGGAAGGACCGCTCCGCGAGCCCGATGTTCGCCTCGCTGAAGTGCTTGGGGAACTTCTTCCCGAGCCAGGCGAGGAGCGGCCGGCCGCCCCTGCGGCCGATGGCGTAGCCGATCGAGTCACCGATGATGGCGCCCGCGGTGGCGCAGCCGCCGAGCACGTACGGGTTGATGTCGCCGTGCTGCGAGGCGAGCAGCGCCGAGCTGACGAGCACGATCTCGCCCGGGAGCGGGATGCCCAGACTCTCCAGGCCGATCACCACACCGACGAGGACGTAGACGGCGATCGGGGGGATCGTCTCCAGCCATTCCTGGACGTGCAACGCGCTTTCCTCCCGTTTCGACTGCCTGCCGCTGTCCGGCGCCCGGTGACCCGTTCCCCGGTGTTCTCCGGGGCGCCGCACCGGTCCGGCGCCGGCCGTGGTCACGGGCGGGCGCCGGCGCGCGCCGCCCGGGGCGCGCCGGGGCAGCCTACCCGGTCGGGGGAAGGGCGGCGGGCACGGTTCGCGCGGCGGCGCCCTCGTCCGTCAGGTCAGGGGCGGGGTCCGCGTCCCGCCGTTCCTCACGGGGCGGCTGTGGATCTTCGAGACGCAGGCGGGGAGCGCGGCGGCGTCCCCGTGGTCGCGGGCGCGGTACGCGCTGGGGCTCTCGCCGACCAGCTCGGTGAAGCGCGTGCTGAACGAACCGAGCGAGGTGCAGCCGACCGCGAAGCAGACCTCCGTCACGGACAGGTCGCCCCGGCGCAGCAGCGCCTTGGCACGCTCGACGCGGCGCGTCATCAGGTAGCTGTACGGCGTCTCGCCGAAGGCGGCGCGGAAGCTGCGGGAGAAGTGCCCGGGCGACATGTGCGCACCCCGCGCGAGGGCGGTGACGTCGAGCGGCTCCGCGAACTCACGGTCCATCCGGTCGCGGGCCCGGCGCAGCCGGACGAGGTCTTCCAGGTTCACGGGTCCACCTTGGCACGACGGAGGCGGTCGGGGCACGGCTTCCGCGCGCGCACCGACCGCCTCCTCGGGGCTCCGCGTACGGGACCGGACGCAGGGCGACGCCGTCAGGGATCAGCTGTTCGGCCGGAGCGTCCAGACGACCGTCATCTCGCCGGTCACGGCGCCGTCCGCGCGGGTGATCGCGATGTGGACCGGGAACTCGGGACGCTCGCCCGCGTCGAGCTCGGCGACGACCTCGGCCGCCGGGCGGCCCAGGGTGGCGGTGGCGGTGACGACGCCCATGGCGAGCTTCTTGTAGCCGATCTCGGCCTTGACGGCGAGGGGAACGGCACGCTGGAGCTGGTCGCCGAAGGCGGCGAGCACGATGGCGCCGCTCGCGGACTCGGCCAGCGTGAACATGGCTCCGGCGTGCGGGCCGCCGACGTGGTTGTGGTAGGCGGGCTGGTCCGGGAGGCGCACGACGGCGCGTTCGGCGGTGGTCTCCAGGAACTCCAGGTTGAGGGTTCCTGCCATGGGGACCGTGGCGGCGAGCATCTCGCCGACGGACATCTGGTCTGCGCTCATGGAGCGCGATGTTACCCACCAGTAGGAGCCTTGGCCATCCCTTCGCGCGGCTCCTCCCGCGCGGGGCGTACGGGGGCGGGCGTGGCCGGGCCGCCTCCGCACCTCTATGGTTACTGGCCATGTGGCCAGGACAGCAGCCGCCCGGGGGCGAGCAGAACCCGCAGGACCAGAGTCAGAATCCGTACCAGCAGCCGGGATACCAGCAGCCGAACCCGTATCAGCAGCCGCCGGCCCAGCCCGGCTACCCGCAGCAGCCCCAGCAGCCGGCCCCGCCCGGATACGCGCAGCAGCCGGGCCCTCCGCAGGGATACCCCCAGCAGCCGCAGCAGCCGGGGTACGCCCAGCCGAACCCGTACCAGCAGCCGACCGTGCCGCAGTACGCGATGCCCGGGCCGGCGCAGCCCGCCGGGCCCGGTGACGGGAAGAAGAAGCAGACCACCCTGGTCGCGATCGCCGCCGCCACCGCCGTCGTCGTGGCCGCCGGTGTGACGGGCTATCTGGTGCTCGGCGGCGAGGACGAGAAGCAGCCGGTCGCGCAGGACTCCAAGCCGCCCGCCAGCGCCACCATGGGGCCCGGCGAGGAGACGCCCGGCTCTCCCCCGCCGACCGTCGACAACCCGCGTGACGGCGCCGGGCAGCAGCCGACGATCCCGGGCTGGAAGGTCGTGCACAACCCCAAGTACGGCACCCTCTTCGACGTCCCGCCGGAGTGGGAGGTCAGCAAGCCGGGCTCGGTCACCTACTTCGAGGACGAGAAGAAGAACGACGGCAGCCCGCTGGTCACGATGTCGGGGCCGACTCATCTGAAGACCAAGTGGTGCACCTACGACGTCGACAAGAACGGCACCGAGGAGACCTGGGGTCTGGCCACCGCCGGCACCAAGGGCGGGCAGGGCGCCAAGAACACCTCCGAGGCTGCGTTCAGCGAGGCCGGCACGTGGGTGTGGGGCGGTTACGCGCAGCACATGCCGCAGAAGACCATCAAGATCACGAAGGCCGTGCCGTACACGACGGCCTCCGGGCTCAAGGGCAGCATGTCCACGGCGCTCGCGCCGAATGTGAAGAAGCGCAACAAGTGCGAGACGGACGGCAAGTCGATCGCCTTCACCTTCAAGAACGCGAAGGGCGACTTCTCGACGTGGGTCCTCTACGGGGCCGACGGCGTGAAGGACGAGGTGCCGGACGAGACGATCAAGAAGATCCTGTCCACGGTCCGGCTCGCGCCGGAGTCCTGAGCCCGCCCTCCGGACGGCGGCGTCCCCGCCGTCCGGATATCGGTTTGGCAGGAGGGGCGGCCGCCAGGGATAGTCCCCGGGTGACCACTCCCGCCGCCTCCCCCGGCCACCCCCCGGCGCGCTCCCGGCGCCCCGCGTGGGCCGGCCGCAACTACGTGCTGCTGACCGCCGCGACCATCGCGACGAACCTCGGTGCCCACGGCGCCCTGATCGCCACCACCTGGGCCGTCTTCGACTCCGGGGGCAGCACGGGCGACGTCGGCATGGTGGCCATGGCGCGCTTCCTGCCGCTGGTCCTCTTCCTGCTCATCGGCGGGGCGGTGGCCGACCGGTTCCCCCGGCACCGGGTGATGGTCGCCGCGAACGCCCTCAACTGCGTCTCGCAGGCCCTCTTCGCCGTCCTCGTGATCACCGGCGAGGCCCGCATCTGGCAGATGATGGTGCTCACCGCCCTCTGCGGGGCCGGGCAGGCCTTCTTCAACCCGGCGGCCGAGGGCATGCTCATGGCGAGCGTGAGCCGCGAGCAGGCCGGGCGGGCCTTCGCCGTCTACCGGATGGCCATGCACGGCGCCGGTATCGGCGGCGCGGCGCTCGGCGGCGCGCTCGTCGCCTTCCTCGGGCCCGGCTGGGTCCTCGCCGTCGACGCGCTCGCCTTCGCCGTCGCCGGCGCCCTGCGCGCCTTCCTCGACGTGAGCGGCATCCCCGAGCGGGCGCCCGGCGGAGGACTGCTCTCCGACCTCCGCGAGGGCTGGCACGAGTTCGTCGGCCGGCCCTGGCTCTGGTCGATCGTCGCCCAGTTCTCGGTCGTGGTGGCGCTGATCGGGGCCGTCGAGGCGGTGTACGGGCCGATGGTGGCGCGCGACGAACTCGGCGGCGCGCGCCCCTGGGGCATCGCGCTCGCCGCCTACGGTGTGGGAACCCTGGCGGGCGCGGTCCTGATGACCCGCTGGAAACCGCGCCGGCTGCTGTTCGTCGGCACCCTGTGCGTCTTCCCGATCGCGCTGCCCTCGGCGGCGCTCGCCGTGCCGCTGGACGCGGCGGGACTCACCCTCGCCATGTTCGTCAGCGGAGTGGCGATCGAGGTGTTCGGCGTCTCGTGGATGACGACGATGCACCAGGAGATCCCGGAGGAGAAGCTGTCCCGGGTCTCCGCCTACGACTGGTTCGGCTCGACCGCCCTGCTGCCGCTGTCCACGGCGCTGGCCGGACCGGCGGAGGAGGCCTTCGGCCGGCGGGAGGCCCTGTGGGGCGCGGTGGCGCTGATGACGCTGGTCACCGCGCTGGTGCTGCTCGTGCCGGACGTACGGAACCTGACGCGCCGTTCGCACACCAAGGAGGTCGCGGGCGGCGGCGCCGTACCGGTGTCAGCCGATGCCGAAGGCTCCGTCCGGGCGAACGGGTGACGGGACGGCCCCCGCGTCCGTGACCGGCGCCGCGGTGCCGGCGAACCGCTCCAGGGCGGGGCCGTGCTCCACCCGCGCGGGGAAGGCGTCGGCCGCCGTGCGCCGGGTGAGCCGGGCGGTGTCGATCGCCCGGTCGGAGGCGACGAGCACGGCGTTGCCGAAGCGGCGTCCGCGGAGCACCCCCGGCTCGGCGATCAGGGCCAGCTCGGGGAAGACCCGGGCGAAGGTGGCGAGCTGCGAGCGCAGGAAGGCGAAGGGCGACCCGTCGGCCAGGTTGGCGGCGTAGACGCCGCCGGGCCGCAGGACGCGCCGGACGTGGCGCGCGTACTCGACGGAGGTCAGGTGCGCGGGGACGCGGGAGCCGCCGAAGACATCGCCCACGACGAGATCGGCGGAGGCGGCGGGCGCCGACTCCAGCCAGGCGCGGGCGTCCGCCGCGTGCACGGTGACCCCGGAGCCCGCCGGCAGCGGCAGGTGCTCGGCGACCAGGTCGAGCAGGCCCCGGTCGGCCTCCACGACGTCCTGACGGGAGCCGGGCCGGGTCACCGCCACGTACCGGGGCAGGGTCAGCCCGCCGCCTCCCAGATGCAGGAC
>NZ_JAPSIW010000366.1 GCF_031178505.1 Streptomyces sp.
AGTTCCTGGGGTGACCGGAAGCCCGGCCCGGGGCGCGCACGGGGGGGTCCTCACCGCCGGGCGGTGAGGACCGCGCCGGACAGGGGTCAGCGCCGGGCGGTGAGGACCGCGCCGGACGGGCGGCCGGCCGGGCGCCCGGCGGAGAGGTCCTCGGCGACGACCTTCTTGGCGATGGCGTCCGTCGCCGCCCGCAGCTCCGGCCCGCTGGGCCGGCCGCGCTCCTTCTCCAGGCGGTCGGCGAGCCAGTCGCCCCACGCGCGGGTGATGACCGCGGCCTCCCGCTCGCCGGCCGGGGTGTGCGACAGCAGGTTGCCGTCCCGGGTCAGGAAGCCCTCGTCGACCATCCGGTCGAAGACCGGAAGCAGCACCTCCGGTGGGACGCGCCGCCGGGCCGCGACGAGCCCGAGGCTCGCGTGCCCCACGGTCCGGGTGAAGAGTTCCACCTGCATCACCGCCCACGCCCCCGCGGTGTCGAGCCGGGTGTCCGAGGCGGCGACGATCCGGCGGGCGGTGTCGAGGTCGGTGCGGCGCAGGATCCGGCCGACGGCCAGTTCGAGCAGTTTCGCCGAGTCGCCGCTGGTGGTGGGGGAGGCGAAGCCCTCGCCCATGTCGGGGGCGGCGGCGCGGACCGAGTCGCGCAGCGTGACCTGCTTGAGGAACAGCGCGACCACGAGGCCGACGGCGGCGACCGGCACCGTCCAGAGGAAGACGGTCTGCAGACTGGCGGCGTAGGCGCCGACGACCGGCCCGGCCACGTCCGGAGGCAGTCCGTGGACCCCGGCCGGGCTCTGCGCGGCCCGCGCGACGGCCGCCGGGTCGAATCCCGCGTCCGCCCCGAGGGCGGAGGCCTCCCGGACGCCCGCCGACAGCTCCGTCTTCAGCGAGTTGGCGTAGAGGGTGCCGAAGACGGCGGTCCCGAAGGAGCTGCCGAGCGTGCGGAAGAAGGTCACGCCGGAGGTGGCGGTCCCGAGGTCGGCGTACTCCACGGTGTTCTGCACGGCGATGGTCAGCACCTGCATGCACAGGCCGATCCCGGCCCCCAGCACGAACATGTACAGGGATTCCAGCCAGGTGCCCGTCGCCGGTCCCATCAGGGACAGCAGGTAGAGCCCGACGCCCATGACCAGGCAGCCGGCGATCGGGAAGATCCGGTACCGGCCGGTGCGGCTGACCACGTTGCCGCTGAAGACGGAGGCGATGAGCAGGCCGACGACCATGGGCAGGGTGCGGATGCCGGAGGTGGTGGCCGAGTCCCCGTCGACGTACTGGAGGTACGTCGGCAGGAAGATCATCGCGCCGAGCATGGCGAAGCCGACCACGAAGCTGAGGACGGAGCAGACGGTGAAGACGGGGTTCCGGAACAGCCGCATCGGCAGCATCGGTTCGGCCGCCCGGATCTCGGCCAGGCAGAACAGGGCGAGGGCGATCAGGCCCCCGGCGAAGAGCCCGATGACGACGCCGGAACCCCACGCGTACTCGTTGCCGCCCCAGCTCGTCGCCAGGATGAGGGCGCTGGAACCGGCGGCGACGAGCGCGATGCCCGCGTAGTCGATCACCGGGCGGCGCGCGGAGCGCACGGAGGGGATGGTCCGCGCGGCGGCCAGGACCACCAGGATCGCGAGCGGCACGTTCACGTAGAACGCCCAGCGCCAGCTGAGGTGGTCGGTGAAGAGACCGCCGAGCAGCGGCCCGATGACGGTGGAGACCCCGAAGACGGCCCCGATGGCGCCCTGGTACTTGCCGCGCTCCCGGAGCGGGATCACGTCCGCGATGAGCGCCATGGAGGTGACCATCAGGCCGCCGGCGCCGATGCCCTGGAGGCCCCGCCAGACGATGAGCAGCGTCATGTCGGTCGCGAGACCGCAGAGGAACGAGCCGGTGATGAAGACGACCGCCGAGATCTGAAAGATCACCTTGCGGCCGAAGAGGTCGCCGAACTTGCCGACCAGGACGGTCGCGACCGTCTCGGCGAGGAGGTAGGAGGTGACCACCCACGACATGTGGGCGGCGCCGCCGAGGTCCGAGACGATCGTGGGCAGGGCCGTGCCGACGATCGTCTGGTCGAGAGCGGCGAGCAGGACGCCCAGCATGATCGTGCCGAAGACGATGGTGCGGCGGCGGCCGTCGAGCACCGGTGGTGCGGTGGCGGCCGGGGGTGCGGGCGCTGCGTCGCTGGTCGTGGTCACTCTCGCAGCCTCACACCGCCCCCGCCCGCGTGCATGCGGGGGACGGCCGACCGGTGTACGCGGCGGGGCGGCGGTTCACGCCGGCCGACGGGGCGTCAGGCGCCCGCCGTCGGCTCAGCGGGTGACGGGCAGTTGGGGGTGGTGCTTGGCGAGGATCTTGTTCGCGCGGGCCAGGGCGGCGAGGGCGTGCTCCCGGTCCGCCCGGTCCTCCGCGCAGAGCGGCCCGCGGAACCGGTGCACCTCACGCACCGCGCAGTCCGCGTCGAACTCCGCCTGGAGCACGTGCAGCGGCAGACAGGACCCGATCATCGCGGCCACACGGTCGGGGATCGGGACGGGTACCAGGGGGGAGGGGGTGGCGATCACGGGTCAGTCCTAGTCGGTCCGGGAGCGGTACGGAAGGTGTCTCACCTCCATACGTACCGGATCGCGGTCCGGGTTCCGGTACGGGGACGTCACCGCCCCGCGACGGGACGGCCCCGCTCCGGCGGGCACGACGGGGCGCCGAGCACCGACCCGGTCGCGGGGGCGCGCCGGCACGGTGATCGCGGAGGGGGACGTTCCCGCAGGTGCGGGGCGGGGCGGCGCCGGGAAGGGTCCGGGCGGGCTCCCGGAGCCGGGCGGCTGTCCCTCGAACCCGCGTGCGTGACAGGGCTGTTGGGGATCATGCGCACCCGGCGGCGAATGTGAAGCATCTCACGCTCCGGCGTGCACCCGTCTGGCCCTCCGGCACCGACCGAAGCCCTCGTTCCGGCGCCGGCGCGAGCGCGGGGGAGTTCCTCCGGCCCCTTCCGGTGAGCGCCGCACCGGTTCCTACCCGAAGACCTCCGACAGGTCGTACGAGACCGGCTCCTCCAGCTGCGCGTAGCCGCAGGACTCCGGGGTGCGGTCCGGGCGCCACCGCTTGAACTGCGCGGTGTGCCGGAAGCGGTCGCCCTCCATGTGGTCGTACCCCACCTCGCAGACCCGCTCCGGCCGCAGCGCCACCCACGACAGGTCCTTCTTGCCGGACCAGCGGCTCGGCGCCCCCGGGAGGCGCGCCCCCTCGTGGGCCGCCTCGTCGGTCCACGCCGCCCACGGGTGCCCGGTCGGCGGATCCATGCGCAGCGGTTCCAGCTCTTCCACGAGCTGGGCGCGCCGGGCGGCGGTGAAGGCCGCGCAGACCCCGACGTGCTGGAGGGTGCCGCCGTCGTCGTACAGGCCGAGCAGCAGCGAACCGACCACCGGGCCGCTCTTGTGGAAGCGGTAGCCGGCCACGACCACGTCGGCGGTCCGCTCGTGCTTGATCTTGTACATCAGCCGGACGTCCGGCCGGTACGGCAGGTCGAGCGGCTTCGCGATCACCCCGTCCAGACCCGCGCCCTCGTACCGCTCGAACCAGTGGGCCGCCAGCGCGGCGTCCCGCGTGGCCGGGGCCAGGTGCACGGGTGCGCCGATCCCGTCGAACATCCGCTCAAGAGCGGCGCGCCGCCCGTGCAGCGGGGTGTCGAGGAGGGACTCGTCCCCGAGGGCGAGCAGGTCGAAGGCGACGAACCGGGCCGGGGTGGTCTCCGCGAGCATGCGGACCCGGGAGGCGGCCGGATGGATCCGCTCGGTGAGCCGGTCGAAATCCAGCCGGCCGTCGTGCTCGATCACGATCTCCCCGTCGACCACGCAGCGCTCCGGCAGCCGGTCCGCCAGCGCCTCGGCCAGTTCGGGGAAGTAGCGGGTGAGCGGCTTGCCGGTGCGGCTGCCGATGACGAGTTCGGGCCCGTCGCGGTGGACGATCGCCCGGAAGCCGTCCCACTTCGCCTCGTACTGCATCCCGGGCGGGATCTTCTTGACGGACTTGGCGAGCATCGGTTTCACGGGCGGCATCACCGGCAGATCCATGAGGCGATTGTCCGGTATGCGGGACTTGTGCGCGCGGCCTAGGCTGGCCCGCATGGCAGGCAAGGCGGCAGCGGTGGAACTCGAAGTCGGCGACCGGACCGTGCGGGTCTCCAACCCGGACAAGGTGTACTTCCCCGAACCCGGCTACACCAAGCTGGACATGGTCCGTTACTACCTGGCCGTCGGGGAGGGCATCACCCGTGCCCTGCGGGACCGTCCGACGACCCTGGAGCGCTACCCCGACGGAGTGACGGGTGAGTCGTTCTTCCAGAAGCGCGCGCCCCGGAACATGCCCGGCTGGATCCCGACCGCGCACATCACCTTCCCGAGCGGCCGTTCCGCCGACGAGCTGTGCCCGACCGAACCCGCGGCCGTGATCTGGGCGGCCAACCTCGGCGCCGTCACCTTCCACCCCTGGCCGGTACGGCGCGACGACACCGACCATCCCGACGAGCTGCGCCTCGACCTCGATCCCCAGCCCGGCACGGACTTCGCCGACGCGGTCCGCGCCGCCCACGAACTGCGCGCCGTCCTCGACGAGCACGGCCTGCGCGGCTGGCCGAAGACCTCCGGCGGCCGGGGGCTGCACGTCTTCGTGCCCATCGCGCCCCGGTGGACCTTCACCCAGGTCAGGAGGGCGGCCATCGCCTGCGGCCGCGAACTGGAGCGGCGCATGCCGGAGCGGGTGACCACCCGCTGGTGGAAGGAGGAGCGGGGCTCGCGGATCTTCGTGGACTACAACCAGACCGCCCGGGACCGCACCATCGCCTCCGCCTACTCCGTGCGGCCCCGGGCGCACGCCCCGGTCTCGGCGCCGCTGCGCTGGGAGGAGGTCGGCGAGGTGGCTCCCGAGGACTTCGACATCCGCACGATGCCGGTCCGGTACGCGGAGGTCGGCGACGTCCACGCGGACATGGACGCGGAGCGGTTCGGCCTCGAATCGCTCCTGGAGCTGGCCCGGCGGGACGAGGCGGAGCACGGGCTCGGGGACCTGCCCTATCCGCCGGAGTACCCGAAGATGCCGGGCGAGCCGAAACGGGTGCAGCCGAGCCGCGCGAAGAAGGCGGTGGCGAAGGGGGCGGTGGAGAAGCCGGCGGCGGTGAAGAAGGCGGTGAAGAAGGCGGCCGTGCGGAAGGAGCGCTCGGAGGGCGGGGGCGGGGAGGAATGAGGCGTGCGGGCGGGGCGGTGCCTTCCGGGTGGGCGCCGCCCCGCCTTGTCCTGGACCATAAAACAATACGAACGATCGTGCTAGCATGTTCATGCGTCCAGGCCGACCGAGGAGATCCGGCATGTACCCGATGGCTCCGCTCGTCCGTACCGTCCTCAACACCGCCGCCCGAGCCGCCCCGGGTCCCGCCGGCCGCTTGGCCTTCCACCTCTTCGTCCGCCCGCTCGGCCGAGCGGCCCTCCGCCCCGCCGAACGCGACCTGTTCGCCACGGCCCGCACCGGGCGGCTGCGGGTGCGCGGCAAGGAAGCCGTCACCTACGCGTGGGGGGACGGCCACCGGCCCGTCCTCCTCGTCCACGGCTGGTCCTCGCGCGCCTCCCGGCTCACCGCCTTCGCCGAGGAACTGCTCGCGCGGGGTCACAGCCCGGTCGCCTTCGACGTCCCCGGCCACGGCGCGGCCCCCGGCCGGGCCGGCAACATCCTCGAGTACCGCGACGTCATCCGGGAGTTGCACGAGCGGCACGGAGGTTTCGACGCGGTCCTCGCCCACTCCTTCGGCGTCCTCGCCTCCCTCTTCGCCCTGCGGGACGGCCTGCGCGCCGACCGCTTCGTCGGTCTGGGCGGGGTCGGCTCCTTCGACCTGCTCACGGACGGCTTCCGCCGGGGCCTCGGCGTGGACGAGCGGGTGATGCTGCGGATGCGCGAGCACGTCGAGCGGCACCTGGCGCCCGACGAGCCGGGCATCTGGGACCGCTTCGGCGCCGACCGCGCCCCCACCGCGCTCGACGGCCCCGTGCTGCTCTTCCACGACGAGGGCGACGACATGGTCCCGCTCGCCCACGCCCGGCTGCTCGCCCGCGTCCACGGCGACCGGGCACGGCTGGTGATCACCCGGGGTCTCGGCCACCGCCGGATCCTGACCGACCCGTCGGTGATCACCGAGGCGGTCGCGTTCCTCACCGGCGACGGGAACGCCGGCGGCCTTCCCTCCCCGGTCCGGGCCACCACCCCGGCGGACGCGGGCGCCGTCTGACCGACGGGAGGTGCGGCTCCGGTCGCGCGGAGGCGGTCCGGTTCGACGCGGCGGGGCCTCCCGGGCCCTTACCCGGCGTTCGCGGGGCCGCGCGGGTCCTACGGAGCGTCGAGCGCCGCCCGGCCGCGGGCCGTGGCCTCCGACCGCAGGCGGGCCGTGATGCCACGCTCGGCGCGGTCGTACGCGGAGGTCTCGCTCAGCAGCACGGACCGGGCGTTGGCCGCTTCCATGAGGGCGATGATCTCGAAGGCGAGCTGCTCCACGTCCGTACCGGCGGCGAACTCGCCCGCCGCGCGCGCCTCGGCGATCGCGCCCTCCATGTACGCGGACCAGTCGAGCCGGGCCCGGGCGATCGCGTCGTGGACGGGGCCGGGGCGCGCGTCGAACTCCGCCGAGGCGGCGTAGAAGAAGCAGCCCCCCGTGAACACCCGCTCCGAGGAGTACGCGAGCCAGGCCCGGCACAGCTCGCGCACCCGGCGGGCGCCCGGCGGCACGTCGGCGAGGGGCTTCACCACGCGCTCGGCGAAGACCGCGGCGGCGGCCCTGACCGT
>NZ_JAPSIW010001045.1 GCF_031178505.1 Streptomyces sp.
GAGGTCCAGGTTCATGTCTCTCCCTACGGCATCCGCCGCTCCGAGGTGACCGGGCGGCTACCCCAAGCCTCTCGTGCGGCGCGCGCGGCGCAACTCGGCGTGGGGGGCAGCGGGCGGCGCCCGTCCACGGCGCGGCCGGGGACGGGCCCCGCCCTCGGTGCTCCGCCCGCTCCGTACCTCCGGCCGCGCCGCCGGCCACCCGCCTGGTCCGGGGGCCGCATCGCCCCCGCGCACGGGCGGCGGACGGTACGGCGCCGGCGCGCGCACGGGGTGCGGCCGACACCGCCCCCCGCCTGCCGGCCGGAGCCGCCGGTCAGGCGGCGGTACCGGTCTGAGCGTCCGGCACGCTCCGCGCGAGGATCGCCGCCGTGTCCACGCCGCCCGGCAGGGTGCCGAACGCCAGCCCCCGGTCACCGTCCAGCCGCGAGGCGCAGAACGCGTCCGCCACCGCCGGATGCCCGTGCCGTACCAGCAGCGAGCCCTGGAACACCAGTGCCATCCGCTCCACGAGCCGCCGCGCGCCGAACTCCACCGAGGCCGGGTCGCCGAGCCCCGCCAGGTCCTTGCGGAGCCCCGCCACGGCCGCGTCCAGGCGCCGGTCCGCACCCGCGGCCCGCTCGGTCTCCGCGAAGAACGCCTCGACGGCCTGCGGCTGCCGGCCCATCGCCCGCAGCACGTCGAGCGCGGCCACGTTCCCCGAGCCTTCCCAGATGGACGGCAGCGGCGACTCCCGGTAGAGCCGCGGCAGCCCCGAGTCCTCGACGTAGCCGTTGCCGCCCAGACACTCCAGCGCCTCCGCCGCGTGCGCGGGGGCCCGCTTGCAGACCCAGTACTTGGTGACCGCGAGGCCGAGCCGCCGCAGCTGCTCCTCCTCCGCGTCGCCGCGCGCCGCCCGGTCCACCGCCCCCGCCAGCCGCAGCGCGGCGACCGTGGCCGCCTCGGCCTCCACGGCCAGGTCCGCGAGGACGTTCCGCATCAGCGGCTGGTCGGCGAGGCGGGCCCCGAACGCACGGCGGTGCGTGGCGTGGTGCGCCGCCTGCACCAGGCCGTACCGCATGCCGGAGGCGGAGCTGACGGCGCAGTCGAGCCGTGTCATGTTCACCATGCGGATGATGGTGGCGACCCCGCGCCCCTCCTCCCCGACGAGCCGGCCGAGGGCGCCCTCGTACTCGATCTCGGAGGAGGCGTTCGACCGGTTGCCCAGCTTGTCCTTGAGCCGTTGGAGGCGGATCGCGTTGCGGGCGCCGTCCGGCAGGACGCGCGGCACCAGGAAGCAGGACAGCCCGCCGGGCGCCTGCGCGAGGGTCAGGAAGACGTCCGACATGGGCGCGGAGGTGAACCACTTGTGCCCGGTCAGCGCGTACAGGCCGGGCTCACCGGCGGGGACGGCCCGTGTGGTGTTCGCCCGGACGTCCGAACCGCCCTGCTTCTCGGTCATCGACATCCCGGCGATGATCCCGCGCTTCTCCGCCGGCACCCGCAGGCCGAACTCGTACACGGGGGAGGAGAGCAGCGGCTCGTACACCTCGGCCAGCTCAGGCTGGACGCGCAGCGCCGGGACGGCGGCGTACGTCATCGAGACCGGGCACAGGTGCCCGGCGTCGGCCTGTCCCCACACGAACACCTTCGCGGCCCGCGCCA
>NZ_JAPSIW010000367.1 GCF_031178505.1 Streptomyces sp.
CTTCGAGCCGTCGCCCGCCAGGAAGGCCAGCAGGTCCTGGCGGCTGACGACACCGGTCGGCTTGCCCTGGACGAGGACGATCGCCGCGTCCGAGCTGCCGAGGACGGACATGAGGGCGGCCACCGGCTCACCGGAGCCGACCTGCGGCAGCGGCGCGCTCATGTGCTGCTCCAGCGGGTCGTCCAGGGAGGCCTTCTTGGTGAAGAGGTGGTCGAGGAGTTCCCGCTCGACCACGGAGCCGACGACCTCGGCGGCCATGACGTCGGGGTGGCCGGCGCCCGGCTTCACGATGGGCATCTGGGAGACGCCGTACTCGCGGAGCACCTCGATGGCCTGGCCGACGGTCTCGTCCGGGTGCATGTGGACGAGGGTCGGGATGGCGCCGCCCTCCTTGGAGCTGAGCACGTCGGCGACGGTCGCCGTCGGGCCCTCCTCCTCCAGGAAGCCGTACGAGGCCAGCCACTCGTCGTTGAAGATCTTCGAGAGGTAGCCGCGCCCCGAGTCCGGCAGCAGGACCACCACCACGTCGTCCGGGCCCGCCTCCTTCGCGACCTCCAGGGCGGCGACGACCGCCATGCCGCAGGAGCCGCCGACGAGGAGGCCCTCCTCCTTGGCGAGGCGGCGGGTCATCTGGAAGGAGTCCTTGTCGGAGACCGGGACGATGCGGTCGGTGACGTTCTGGTCGTAGGCGGTGGGCCAGAAGTCCTCGCCGACGCCCTCGACCAGGTACGGGCGGCCGGAGCCGCCGGAGTAGACGGACCCCTCGGGGTCGGCGCCGATGATCTTGACCTTGCCGCCGCTGACCTCCTTCAGGTAGTTGCCGGTGCCGGAGATGGTGCCGCCGGTGCCGACGCCCGCCACGAAGTGGGTGATGCGCCCGTCCGTCTGCTCCCACAGCTCGGGACCGGTGGTCTCGTAGTGGGAGCGCGGGTTGTTCGGGTTGGAGTACTGGTCCGGCTTCCAGGCGCCGGGGGTCTCACGGACGAGGCGGTCCGAGACGTTGTAGTACGAGTCGGGGTGCTCGGGATCGACGGCGGTGGGGCAGACGACGACCTCGGCGCCGTAGGCCCGCAGCACGTTGATCTTGTCGGTGGACACCTTGTCGGGGCAGACGAAGATGCACTTGTAGCCCTTCTGCTGGGCCACGATCGCGAGGCCCACGCCGGTGTTGCCGGACGTGGGCTCGACGATGGTGCCGCCGGGCTTGAGCTCGCCGCTGCGCTCGGCCGCCTCGATCATGCGGAGGGCGATCCGGTCCTTGACCGAGCCTCCGGGGTTGAAGTACTCGACCTTGGCCAGGACGGTCGCCTGAATGCCCGCTGTGACGTTGTTGAGCTTCACCAGCGGGGTGTTGCCGACGAGGCTGATCATCGAGTCGTGGAATTGCACCGTGTTCTCCGGGGTCTCCGTAATGGTGTGGCCAGCGTATGCGTAGTCGGAGCGCCTTACGGGGCAGTTAGTCCCTGAACGGCTTGAAGGAGGTGACGGCCTCATGTCGAGGGCGCGGGTGGCACGGCGGATCGCGGCGGGCGCGGCGTACGGCGGCGGGAGCATCGGGCTGCTCGGCGCGGCGGCGGTCGGGGTCCTGCTGGCGGAGGTGCAGCTGGCGAAGCGGTCGGTGGGGGGCGGAGCGGCACCACTGCCACCCGGGGCGGACGGCCTGTACGGGAGGGCCTTCGGCACGGAGGACCCGCTGCGGCTGGCCCTTCTGGGTGATTCGACGGCGGCGGGTCAGGGCGTACGCCGCTCGGGGCAGACCCCGGGCGCCCTGCTGGCCTCGGGGCTGGCGGCGGTGGCGGAGCGGCCGGTGGTGCTGCGGAACGTGGCGCTGTCGGGGGCCAGGTCGGACGATCTGGAGCGGCAGGTGTCGCTGCTGCTGGCGCAGCCGCTCGGCCCGCCGGACGTGTGCGTGATCATGATCGGGGCGAACGATGTGACGCACCGCATGCCGCCGACCGAGTCGGTACGGCTGCTGGCGGCGGCGGTGCGGCGGCTGCGGACGGCCGGGGCGGAGGTGGTCGTCGGCACCTGCCCGGATCTGGGCACGATCGAGCCGGTGTACCAGCCGCTGCGCTGGGTGGCGCGCCGGGCCTCGCGGCAGCTGGCGGCCGCGCAGACGATCGTGGTGGTGGAGCAGGGCGGCCGGACGGTGTCGCTGGGCGATCTGCTGGGGCCGGAGTTCGCGGCCAATCCGCGCGAGATGTTCGGGGTGGACAACTTCCATCCCTCGGCCGAGGGGTACGCCACCGCGGCGATGGCGGTGCTGCCCACGCTCTGCGCGGCGCTCGGCCTGTGGCCGGAGACGGACCGGCTGGAGCCGGCCCGCCGGGAGGACATGCTGCCGGTGGCGGAGGCGGCGGCCGAGGCGGTACGGGAAGCTGGTACGGAGGTGACCGGGGCGCGCGGGCCCTGGGCGCTGCTGAAGCACCGGCGCCGGCGGCGGTTGCCGGTCCCCTCCGAGCCGGCGGCGGCCACGGAGGCCCCCACCAACCGACCGTGACTGAGCGAGCGCTTAGAAAAGAGGTCCGCGTCACATGCCCGGCCCGGTGACCCCGCGCGGTACGTACGGGTAACTTCCCTTTCGGTCCGCCCATTCCGCACCCTCATGGAGCCGTGATGCCCGAAGCCGTGATCGTCTCGACCGCCCGTTCCCCGATCGGCCGGGCCTTCAAGGGCTCCCTGAAGGACCTGCGCCCGGACGACCTGACCGCGACCATCGTCCAGGCCGCCCTGGCGAAGGTGCCCGAGCTGGACCCGCGTGACATCGACGACCTGATGCTGGGCTGCGGTCTGCCCGGCGGCGAGCAGGGCAACAACCTGGGCCGGATCGTGGCCGTGCAGATGGGCATGGACCACCTGCCGGGCTGCACGATCACCCGTTACTGCTCCTCCTCGCTCCAGACCTCCCGCATGGCGCTGCACGCGATCAAGGCCGGCGAGGGCGACGTCTTCATCTCGGCCGGTGTCGAGATGGTGTCGCGCTTCGTGAAGGGCAACTCGGACTCGCTGCCGGACACGCACAACCCGTTCTTCGCCGAGGCGGAGGCCCGTACCGCCGAGGTCGCCGCGTCCGAGGGCTCCACCTGGCACGACCCGCGCGAGGACGGCCTGGTCCCCGACGCGTACATCGCCATGGGCCAGACCGCCGAGAACCTGGCCCGCTGGAAGGGCATCAGCCGCCGGGAGATGGACGAGTTCGGCGTCCGTTCGCAGAACCTGGCCGAGCAGGCCATCAAGAACGGGTTCTGGGAGCGCGAGATCACCCCCGTGACCCTGCCGGACGGCACGGTCGTCTCCACGGACGACGGCCCCCGCGCGGGCGTCACCCTGGAGGGCGTGGAGGGCCTCAAGCCGGTCTTCCGCCCCGACGGCCTGGTCACGGCCGGCAACTGCTGCCCGCTGAACGACGGCGCCGCCGCGCTCGTGATCATGTCGGACACGAAGGCGCGCGAGCTGGGCCTGACCCCGCTGGCCCGGATCGTCTCCACCGGCGTCTCCGGCCTCTCCCCCGAGATCATGGGCCTCGGCCCGGTCGAGGCGTCGAAGCAGGCGCTCCGGCGCGCGGGCCTGACGATCGGCGACATCGACCTGGCCGAGATCAACGAGGCCTTCGCCGCTCAGGTCATCCCGTCCTACCAGGACCTGGGTCTGGATTTGGACAAGGTGAACGTCAACGGCGGCGCCATCGCCGTGGGCCACCCCTTCGGCATGACCGGCGCCCGCATCACCGGCACGCTGATCAACAGCCTCCAGTTCCACGACAAGCAGTTCGGCCTGGAGACGATGTGCGTGGGCGGCGGCCAGGGCATGGCCATGGTGATCGAGCGGCTGAGCTGAGCCGGAGCGGAGGGTAGGGTCCCTGCGGAACGAAGGGGCACCTGCCCGCAGCGGTGGCGAAGCTCAGCGCGACCAGGGAAACGAGCGGCTGAGCTGAGCCTGCCCCCGGGCGCGGGGCCGGGACTCCCCCGCGCCGAATCGGTCAACCGTCTCGCGTCCCAGCCGTGACCGAATCTCCCCCAGGATGTGACCTACATCCCGGGGGAGTTCGTTTTCCCAGGTCAGAGCCGCCTCGGGACCAAACACCCGGCATAAATACCTGTCCAATTCGTGACGTAATGCACTGACAGTGGGACCCACCCCACGACAAGCTGATGTAGGAAGTCGGGGGATCGACTCGGAATCGGGAGTACGTCAGTGAGCGCCATGTCTCTTGCCCTGCTGGTGACCACGGCCGCTGCCACGGCCGTGGGCGCTGCCGCCCTGCACGCCGTCCACGGTCTCCGCAAGCAGGTCACGGCCCTGCGGACGGAGCTGGCGGCCGGTCACGGCGTGACGGTCCCGGCGGCCCGCACCTCGCCGGCCGACGAGATACGGGCCGCGGTCGCCGAGGCGCTGGCCGAGGAGCGTGAGCGGGAGCTCGCGGAGGCGCGGGCCTTCTGGGCCGCGCAGGAGGCGCGGGACGCGGCCGACGCCCCGACCCTGCTCGGCGGGCTCGGCGGTCCCGGTGACGACGGCACCCTGTACGTGCCGCGCCAGGCGGACCTGGTGGGCCTGGAGGCGATGGCGCTGGAGGCCATGGAGGCGGAGGCGGCCGCGCTGGACGGGCCGGCCGAGCCGCTGGACGAGTTCCCCGAGGACTCGGCGGAGCTGGCCGCTGCCCGGCGCCGGCATCCCTCGCACCCGGACTTCGTGCCGGTGCAGACGCCGGTCGTCACGGACCACGAGCGGACGGTGGCGCGCCTGGAGGAGCTGGCGGACACGCGGACGGCGCTGACGGACGTGCGTCCGGGCCCGCTGGGCACGCTCGACGTGTACGTCTTCGCCGACGGCACCACGCTCTGCATGACCCCGGGTCACCGCGAGACGGCGGAGCGCCTGGCGGAGGCGCTGCGCTCGGGCCGTACGCCGGTGCTGCTGGGCGGTTCGGGTGTCTCGGGCGCCTTCACGCTGACGTTCTCGTACGGCGACAAGGACGAGGAGAACGTGTACATCCTCGCCGACCGGGTGATCGCCTCGCTGTGACCGGAGGGCTGCTACAGCCCGGACCGCTCCGCGGCCTCCCGCACCAGCCTCACGGCCTCGTCCAGCTCCTGCTCCCGGGAGCCGGCCGGGGCCGTTCGCAGGATGTGGGCCAGGTCGTTCCCGGCGACGACGAGCTGGTCGGCGACGGTGAAGACGCCGGCGTCGGGCATGGTCCTGGGGGTGCGGGCGGGGTCCTCGGCGCGCTGCGCGCGGTCGGCGAGTTCACGGGCGAGGGCGAGTCCTTCGGCCGCCGCGCCGCGCTGGAGGCGGCTCTGCGGGGCGGCCCGCAGCCGGTCGGCGAACCGCTCGACGGTGGCGGTCAGTGCGCTCGTATCAAACACGCGGTGACCCTACGCGCCCTGACGGCACCATTGCCAACGGGCGAACCCTCGGGCACGGTGACGTGAAGGAGCACACGGTACGAGCGCGTCCGGAGGCGCCGATGTCCCACGCATTCTCCGAGGAGACCCACCGCAATCTGCTGGCCCGTATCCCCCGCTGCACCGGTCGTGAGGTGTCCGACTGGCTGCGCGCGGTCGAGGAGGGGCCGTCCCTCCTGCGCTTCGAGGAGAAGCTGAGCTGGCTGCGCGGGGAGCACGGCCTCGCGTACGGCCACGCGAAGGCGATCATTCACGAGTACGACCTCCGGCGGGCGGCCCGCCGGATGCTCTGACGGTCCGCCCGGCCGGCCCCCCGGCGGGGTGGCGGTTCAGTTCACGTGCCGGCCCAGGAAGTCCCGGACGAGCGCGGCGATCTCCTCGCCGTGGGTCTCCAGGGCGAAGTGCCCGGCGTCGAGGAGGTGGATCTCGGCGTCCGGCAGGTCCCGGGCGAAGGCCACGGCGCCCGCCGGTCCGAAGATCTCGTCGCCGCGTCCCCAGACGGCGAGCAGCGGGGGCCGGTGGGTGCGGAAGTACTCCTGGAAGGCCGGGTAGCCGTCCAGGTTGAACTGGTAGTCCCAGAACAGCTGGAGCTGGATCTCCTTGTTGCCGGGCCGGTCGAGGCCGGCCTGGTCGAGGGTCCAGGTCTCGGGGCCGACGCGGTCGAGCCGGTCGGCGGGGACGCCGTGGGTGTACTGCCAGCGGGTCGCTCCGGCGGTGAGCAGTTCGCGGACGGCGGCCTCGTGGGTGGCGCGGTCCTCGGCGTGGGCGAAGAGGACGTCCCAGAAGGGGGTGAAGCCCTCCAGGTAGGCGTTGCCGCTCTGGGTGACGACGGCGGTGATCCGCTCGGGGTGGCGGGAGGCGATGCGCAGGCCGATGGGGGCTCCGTAGTCCTGGATGTAGAGGGCGAAGCGGTCGACGCCGAGCTGGTCGAGGAGGCCGAGGGTGATCGCGGTGAGGCGCTCGAAGCTGTAGTCGAAGTCCTCGACGGCGGGGGCGGCGGAGGCGCCGAAGCCGATGTGGTCGGGGGCGATCAGGTGGTAGCTGTCGGCGAGCTCGGCCATGAGTCCGCGGTACATGTGCGAGCTGGACGGGAAGCCGTGCAGCAGGACGAGGGTGGGGTCGGCGCGGTCGCCGGCCTCCCGGTAGAAGACGTCGAGCCCGTCGACGGTGGCGGTGCGGGCGCGCAGGGCGAAGCTGGACATGGGTCTCCCCGTTCTCCGTATCCGGATCGAGAGAACGATCGTTCTCCCGACGGCCTGTAGGCTACGAGAACGATGGTTCTCCATGCAAGGGGTGATCGGACGATGGACGCGGAATCCGCCGAACTGAGGGTGCTCGACGCCGCCCGGCGGCTGTTCGACGAACGCGGGGTGCAGGCGGTCGGCATGGACGCCATCCGCGG
>NZ_JAPSIW010000368.1 GCF_031178505.1 Streptomyces sp.
CCCGACGACGCCGCGGACGACGCCCAGCTCCAGCAGGTCTGCGGGGCGCAGCCGGAGCTGGTCGGCGGTGGTCCCGCTCTCCCGCGGCGCCCGCTTCAGGATGGCGGCGGCCGCCTCGGGGGCGATGACGGAGAAGTAACTGTCCGGGGTGGCCCAGGTGTTGCCGGGCGCGGCCAGGGCGAGCGCCCCGCCGGAGCCGCCCTCGCCGACGAGCAGTGCCGTGACCGGCACCCGGGCGGTCGCCACGGCGCCGAACAGGTCCGCGATGGCCGGTCCCGCGCCGTCCCGCTCCGCGGCCGGGTCGTTGGCGGCGCCGGGGGTGTCGATCAGGGTCAGGACCGGCACGCCCAGCCGGTCGGCGAGCCGGACGAGCCGCGCGGCGGTACGGAAGCCGGCCGGGCGGGTGGCCGTGCCGAGCTGCGCGGCGTACGCCACCGTAAGGCCGTCCGGCCGCCGCCCGAAGCCGCACAGCATGCCGGGGTCCGTCCCGCCGCAGCGGTCACCGGAGATCTCCTCGCGCGCGGTGAAGCAGGCCGCGAGGTAGCGGTCGGCCCGCGGCCGGTCCGGGTGACGGGCCCGTGCCACGGCCTCCCGCCCCGACCCGGCGGGCGGCCGCGGCGCGCCCAGGGCGTGCGGGGGCGGCACGGGGCCGTCGGCGGGCCGGGTGAGCAGCGCCAGCCACCGGCCGAGGGTGCCGGCCAGGGCCTCCGGCGGTACGACGGCGTCGACGTGGCCGTGCGCGAACTGCGCCTCCGCGGTGTACGCGGCGGGGTCGGCGTCCGGCGGCCGGACGCGGGAGCCGGCGAAGCCGACCTGCGCGCCAGGCAGGGCGAGGACCACATCGGATCCGGCGCCGAGGGTCGCCCAGCCGCCGCCGGTGGCCGGGTCGCGCAGCACGGCGATCTGCGGCAGGCCGGCGGCCCGGGTGCGGGCCGACTCCCCGGCGAGGCGCTGGAGCTGGAGCAGCGCCCGCATGCCCTCGTGCATCCGGCTCCCGCCGGTGGCGAGGAGGACGACCACCGGCAGCCGGTGGTCACGGGCGTAGGCGTGCGCGGCGGCGGCCCGGGCCCCGGTCCGCTCGCCGATCGAACCGCCGAGGAACCGGAACTCGAACGAGATCAGGACCACCGGCACCCCGCCGACCGTGCCCGTGCCGCACACCACCGACTCCGACTCACCGGTCCGCCCGGCCGCGCGCGCGTGCGCCGCCCCGTAGCCGGGCCAGCCGATCGGGCCGTCACCGGTCAGCGGGCCCTCCGTGGCGGGGAAGGGGGCGAAGTCGCCGGTGACGAGGGCGAGTGCCTCGCGGGCCGTCAGCGGGTCGGTCATGCGGGGCCTCGTCACTCGTCGTTCGTCGGGCTGCCGGGGGAGCGGGGTGCTCATCGTTCGAGGTGCCGCTCCCACCGTACCGCCCGGTCCGCGCCGTCCCCCGCCCCTCTCAAGGCCCGTTCCAGCCGCTCTCCAGCGCCCCCCCGCCCGCCTCCGCGCGTGGGCGGGGCGTGCGGGGGCGGCGCCGTCGGGCGCCCGTGCGGTCAGGAGCCGCCCGGGGCCGCCGTTACGGCCCCGGCGGCGGGCTCCGGCGCGGCGGGGGCGTCCCGGCGCGCTCGGCGGCCGAACAGGCGGCGGGTCCGGGCGGGCCGGTCCGGCAGCCAGCCGAAGGCGAGGGAACTGCCGATCAGCCCGAGCATCATGCCGATGAAGAAGCCGCCCAGGTTGGAGGTGAGCCAGGTGCCCAGGGAGGCCAGCACGCCGACGACCGAGTAGAACAGCCGCTGGCGCGGGTTGAGGACGATGAGCAGGCCGCAGACCACCATGAGCAGCGGCAGGACGTAGCCCACGAGGCTGTCCGCCCCCGCCGCGAGGATCACGGAGATGCTGGCCCGCTGGCTGAGCAGGATCTCGGCGCCGCCCAGGGCCAGGGCGAGGCCGGCGCCGAACGGCCGCCGGTGCCGCCAGCGCCGGAAGGCCCGCCAGGGGTGCCGACGGCCGGACGCCACGCTCAGCAGCCCTTCGAGCTGAAGCGCATGTGCAGGTCGGGCAGGGTGAACCGGACGGCGGTCGTCGCATAGTTCTTCTGCCGCAGGTCCTTGAGCTTCACGGTGTCCGCCTGCTGGCCGAAGACGCCCAGGGGGCCCTTGACCGGAGGCTTCTCGAAGGTGCTGGCGTCGCCGCCGATCTCGATGTTGTCGAAGTCGGCGACCTTGCCGGAGATCTCGGTGGAGTCGGTGGTCAGGCCGGAGGCCTTGACCGGGGTGCCCTTGTTCCCCGCGGTGATGTGCAGGAAGGTGCCGCCGAGCTCCACGCTCTGGCACAGGTTGGTGAGTTCCGCCTCGCGGATCGCGGTCACGATGGTGAGGATCTGCCCACCGGTCTCGCCGGCGTTGGGGCTGCCCTCGGGCATGTTGTCGATGGCTCCGAACTGCCCGAACCCCCTTCCCTCCAGACGGTCGGCGGTGACGACGAACGGCATGCCGGAAATGGCGAACTGGGCGGCGAGCGCCCCTTGCGCGGTGAGGACGACGAGCGCGGCCGCGGCGGTGAGGGCGGGGACGCCCATCAGCGCGGCGCGCCGGAAGCGGACCCCGCCGCGTCTCGCGGAGTCGTCCGCGGGAGAGGGGGTGGGTGTGGGGTCGGGGCTGGTGCCTTCGGACAGGGCCATGCGGTGCTCCTGACATGAGTGAGGAAACAGACCTGCGCGGCTACGTCCTGGCGCGGACGGTCCCCCACCCGCCCGGGTCTTCCTCGTCGTACAGGGAGGCAGACGTGCCGCAGGGAACCGTCGCGACCGTACGACGTAGGTTACCGGCGGGTCAACTCCCGTGCACCGGACGGCTTCTGACGATCAAGCAGGAGTGAACGGAGCCACCACGACGTGGACCAGACTGTCCAGGAGCCGGGGCAGCTCCGCCGTCCGGCCCTCGTCCACCGCGCGGTGGACCGCCGCGTGCACGGCGCCGACCACGGTGTCCACCAGCTCGCCCCGCGGAACCCACGGCGGCCCCGGCGGGGCGTCGACGAAGAACCGTCGAAAACTGGCCAGAAGTTCCGCCCGCGCCCGGCGCCCCGCGGGCCCCACCGACTCCACCTCCACGACCATGGTGGCGAAGGCGGGCGCCTGCGCCAGGACGGTCAGCAGCACCCGCAGCCCGGCCCGTACCGCCGCCGGCCAGTCGGAGGCGCCGCCCTCCTCGCCGTACGCGCGCTCCATCGCCCGCACGACCACCTGCGTGCCGCCCCGGAACGCGGCCAGGACGGCGTCCTCCTTGCCGGAGAACAGCTCGTAGAAGACGGGACGGGTCACTCCGGCCGCCCGGCAGATGTCACTGATCCGGGCCCCCGCGTAGCCGTTCGCGGCGACCGTGCGGGCCACCCCGTCGAGAAGCCGCTCCCGCTGCCGAGAGGCCACCTGCTCGGGCGTGAGCCGGCGCGGGCCCGGGCGCAGCGAGCGCTCCGGTTCGCGTCCCGAGCGGGCCCCCGGCAGGACGAGTTCCTCCTCGGCTCCGCGAGCGCTCGTCATCGGCCACATCCTTCCGGGGTTGTTGACGTCACATACTCGACAGGATTACAACCCTCGTGGGTTTTCCTCTCGAACCGCTCGATGCTCCAGGTGCTCCGGACGGCCGCTCGCCGCAGGGCAGCGCGCTCCGCCCGCGGGCACCGCACCCGAGTATCACGCTCCCGCACAGCGCGCGAACACCGCTGCCGGACATCCGTGGCGCCGGATCCGTTCCGGTGGCGGCCGCGCACCCGTCCGTACCACCGCGTACCGCCGTACTCCACCCGTACCGCTCGTACCGCCGTACACCCCCGCACACCTTCGCGTACCCACCGCGACCTCGCACGCCCCGCGTGCCCCCACCGCGCTGGGCCGTGCCCCCGTGCGCCCCGGACCGGCCGGCTCCCCGGCAGACCCCGGCGCACCGCGCACCCCGTACTCCCCCCGAGTACCCACGCGCACCGCCGAGTTCCGCACACCCCCACCTCCATGGAAGGAACCCCCATGCACCAGCGCGCACTCCTCGCCACCGTCGGCCTCGCCGTCGCCGCCACCCTGGCCACCGCCACCCAGGCGGGAGCCTCCGGCAGCGTCCTCACCACCGGCTCCTCCAGCGGCCCGTCCGTCGCCGTCGGCGACGTCCTGACCGCCTCGCTGGTCTCCGGCACCAAGGCGCGGATCGCCACCACGCAGGGCGGCACCAGCGGCATCACCTGCAGCAGCTCCGGCTTCAGCGCCACCGTCACCGGCAACCCGGCGGCGCCCGGCACCGCCACCGAGACGCTCACCGCTCACACGCTCAGCACCTGCACCACCAACATCACCGGCGCCACGGGCGTCCAGAGCATCACGGTCAACAACCTGCCCTACAACACCGCCGTCACCTCCGGCGGCTCGCTCAGCGTGACGGCCGGCAGCGCGGGCCCGATCCAGACCACCCTCAAGATCAACACGATCCTCGGCCCGATCACCTGTGTGTACCGCGCGACCGGCCTCACGGCCGCGCCGTCCAACACCGACAACTCCCTCACCTTCACCGACCAGCTGTTCACCAAGGCCAGCGGCCCCGGCACCTGCCCGGCCAACGGCTACTTCTCCGCGAAGTACGGCCCCGTCGTCGACACCACCCAGGGCGGCGCGGCCGTCTTCGTGAACTGAGCGAAGGGGTCCGCCCCGTCCCGGACGCGGGGCGGGGCGGACCCTTCGGCGGCGGGCGGACCACAGCCGGCCGGCCCGGCCGGCGGCACCGCCCCCGGCGCCGGGCTCACGCCAGGATCCCGCTCCCGTGCGGCGCGTACAGGTCCAGCAGCCGGACCCGGGTCACCTGCAGCCGGTGGGCCAGGATCGACCCCACCCAGAACATCACCGACGCGCCGAACTCCGGATCGGAGTGACACATCGACCGGACGGCCGGCGCGTCGAACTCGTACGCCCGGACCGGGGTCATCGCCTCGGCGCCCGACTGGCAGAGGTACGGCGGGAACAGCCAGGACAGGCCCACCAGCTCCCCGTGGCGGAGCGTCTCGATCACGGGCGAGCCGCGGCCCGGCACCTTCGCGTCCAGGGTGATCGCGCCCGTCTTCACGATCCAGAACCGGTCCGCGCGCTGCTGCTCCTCGAACAACCGGTGACCGGACTCGAAGTGCACGTCCTCGGCGAAGGCCATCAGCCGTTCACGGTGCTCCGCGGGCAGCGTGCTGACCTTGGGTGCGGCAGAACTCATGGCGGACCTCCTCGGGCACTCGGCTCCCACCCCCAGTGTCCGCCGACCCGGCCCCCCGCGCAGACCCGCCCCCGGCCGCCGCCGACCCGGCGACCCGCGCAGGCCGCCGCGCACCCGCGCCCGAGGCCGCCGCGCACCCGAGCCCGCCGCCCTGGCGGCCGGGCCCGCCGGGCGGCGGGATCCGAACGGGCCGCGCGATCCGCCCCGAACCGGCCGTCCCGATCCCGGCGTTCATGGGAGAGACTGTGCGGGTGCGTGGACACCTCCCTGACGAGAACCCGGGATTCGTGGGGCGCCGCACGGAACTCAGGCGGATCGCCACCGCGCTGGCCGACCACCGCCTGGTCACCGTGACCGGCGCCGGCGGAGTCGGCAAGACCCGGCTCGCGCTGCGGGCCGCACACCGCGTCGCGGCCCGCTTCCCCGACGGTGCCTGGTGGGCCGACCTGACCCCCCTCGACGGCGAACGGCTCCTCGTCCCGCTCGTCGCCGACGCCGTCGACCTGTCCGACCACACCCCGGGCATGGCCACCACCGCGCTCCACCGCCGGCTCGCCGACGACCGCCTGCTCCTGGTCCTCGACTCCTGCGACCACCTCGCCGGCCCCTGCGCGCGGCTGGTCACGGAACTCCTGGGCGCGGCGCCCGGTCTCACCGTCCTCGTCACCGCCCGCCGTCCCCTCGGCGTCCCCGGCGAGCACGTCCTCACCGTCGACCCGCTGCCGGCCGCCGGCCCCGAGGCCCTGGAGCTGCTGCGCCGCGCCTGCGGCCGGGACCTGCCCGCCGACGGGGCGAGCGGCGAGATCTGCGCACGGCTCGAAGGCATCCCGCTCGCCCTGGAACTGGCCGCCGCGCAGATCCGCCTCCGGGGCGCCGAGGCCGTCCGCGACCAGCTCGGCACCCACCTGGACGCCGCTCCCGGGGAGGCGACCGGAGGGCGGTTCGCGCTGCTCGCCCACCCCGAGCCCGTCTGGCCGCGACGGCACCGGACCCTGCGCGCGGCCATCGGCTGGAGCCACGAGCTGGCCGAACCGCTCGAACGCCTCCTGTGGGCCCGTCTCTCCGTCTTCCGCGGTCCCTTCGACCTCGCCTCGGCCACCGCCGTCTGCGCGGGCGGTCCGCTCACCCCCGCCGCCCTGCCGGCCGCCCTCGACGGCCTCGTCCGCGCCTGCGTGGTCCGGCCCGCGGACCGGGCGGGCCGGCACCGCATGCTCGACACCCTGCGCGAGTACGGCGCCCTGTGGCTGGAGCGGCTCGGCGAGACCGCCGCCGTCGCCGACCGGCACGCCCACCACTTCCGCGCGTACGCCCGCGGCGCCGGACTCCTCGACGGCGACGGGGCCGGGGACGGGGCCGGGGCCGGGGCCGGGGACGGCCGCCCCGGACCGTCCCGCGACCTCGAGGCCCACCACACCGACCTGCGCACCGCCCTCGACCGGCTGCTGCGCACCGACTCCGACGCCGCCCTCGACCTGGCCGGGTCCGTCGCCTTCGCCTGGTCCTGCCGGGGCCGGCTGCGCGAGGCCCGCGACGGACTCGAACAGGCCCTGCTGCTGAGCGGCGCGCGCGGCCGGGCCCGCAC
>NZ_JAPSIW010000369.1 GCF_031178505.1 Streptomyces sp.
CCCGTCCGTACGTACTGTCCGGACGGGGCGCCGCGGAGTCCTCAGAGCGGCGCGATCCGCAGCATCGTGCCGACGGTGATCCGGTTCGGGTCCGGTCCGATCAGCTCGCGGTTCGCGGTGTGGAGGGCCTGCCAGCCGCCCTTGATCGCGAACCTGCGGGCGATCGAGCTGAGGGTGTCGCCCGGCTGTACGGTGTGGACGCGCCCGCTGAGCCCGTACCGCTTGGAGCAGGTCGGCCACGCCCCCCAGCCCTGGGTACGGAGGACTTCCTCGGCGACGGTGATCTGCTGCTGCCGGGTGGCGAGGTCGGCGCGGGCGGCGAAGCGCAGACCGCCGTGCTCGACCCAGGTCGGCTGCCAGAACTGGAGCCCGCCGTAGTAGCCGTTGCCGGTGTTGGCGTTCCAGCGGCCGCTGCTCTCGCACTCGGCGACGCAGCCCCAGGGCCATTGGTCGTTGGCGCACGGGTAGGCCGGCGCGGCGGTGGTCGGGGCGGCGGCGGTGACGGGTTCCGGTGCGGCGGCCCGCGCGGGCGCCGGAAGAAGGCTCACCAGCGCCGCCGCGGAGGCCGCGACGAGCGAACCGGCGGTCCAAAATCGGATCTTCGACATCGCTGCAGGCTAGGCAGCGGGACGGCGCCGCGGCCGCGTGCCGCGCGGAACACCGCGCACACCCCACCCGGTCGGAGTCACCCGCGGCGCGCAGCACCGGTACGGAAGGGGAGGGCCGGACCGCCGCCCCGGGAGGGCGGGGGCGTCCCCCGCCCACCGACCGGGACGGGCTGCCGGCGGAGCTCGCCCACCGCCCCCTCGCACGGCCCCGGGCGGGACGGCGGCGGGCGGGGACGGGGCCGCCGGGCCACCGTCGCGCATGGGACTCCGGCAAGTTGCCCGCCGTCCGCGCGTGACCCCGGCCGAGCCTGGCCCGTTGAACTCTGCATGAGACGCCCGGGAACGGCCCGGCGTCGCCCGTACCGAGTCCAGGGAGCCACCCGTGCCGCGCATGCTCGACGTCAGCGAGGACGTACGCGCCGAGATCGGCGACGAAGAAGCCGACCGGCTGCTCGCCGGCGACAACGCCCCTGCCAGCTACGACTGCACCTCCTGCCGGACGCCGGGCGACTCCGAGCAGGAGCGCACCAGCACGGTGCTGTTCGTCGGCGAGGAGACGGCGGTTCTCGCCTTCGCCCACGCCACGTGCATCCCGTCCCAGGTCGTACGGGTTCCCGAGGAGCAGCTCCAGGGCGCCGTGGCCTCGTTCGAGGCCGGGGAGGCGCTCACCGCCGCCCACCCCCAGCAGGCGGTGCTGGGCGTGACCAGCGGTCTCGTGCTGATCGGGGGCGAGCTGCACCCCGCGCTGGTCGTGGAGCCGACGGCGCCGGTGGCCCGTCCCGGCGGCGACGGTCTCACGGACGAGTTCCTCACCCTGCTGACCGAGCAGGGCTTCCAGCCGGTCGCGGACGTCAACCAGAAGCCGGCGGTGCTGCCCGGCTGGTCCGTGCTGGTCGCCATGGGGCAGCTGCACTCGGTGCTCCAGCCGGGACCGGGCGGCGCCGGGCAGGCCGCCTGGTGGCAGGCGCACCAGCCGCTGCAGGTGACGGAGGGCTGGCGCGCCGCGGCCAACAAGTCGCACACGGTCCTGGTCTTCGCCGCCCCGGTGGGCTCCATCGGCCAGCAGCCGCGCGAGGACCTGCTGCGGGACGCCCTGGAGAAGGCCGCGGCCAACGGGCGCCTGGTGGCCGCGGCGATGCCGCTGGCCGGCACGTGAGCCGGGAGGCGCGGCCCGGTATAGAGCCCGAGCGGCCCTCCGGGGGCTCGGGACGGCCCTCGGTACCCAAGGTGCCGCGGCCCCGGCCGGCTCCTCTTTCGGAGAGTCGGCCGCATCCGACGGGCGGCGGGGTCGTTGGCACCTATGTGCACGCATACGACCCCTTCCCCCAGCCTCATCCGAGTCCGATTCCCGCCATGCGCCCCGCGCACGACGGCGCGGCAGGCCCTTCGGCGACGCCGATCTTCGACGCGCTGTACTCGGAGTACCGCCGGTCGTTCCGCACCCTGCCGGGTGACCGCAGCGGTGAGGAGGAGCTCCGCTTCCGCGCCTTCGGGACGGTGACGAGCACCGGCCTGTACGGGCAGGGTTATGGGTACACCCAGGGGGCCAGGACCGGGCAGGCGTACGGGCAGGGCGGCCGGCCGGCGGCCCATCCGACGGCCTGGTCGGCGACGCAGCACACGTACACCGTGGCTCCGCAGGCGGCACTGCCGCCGGGGCCCCGCAGGAGCCCCTAGGGGCCACGCGGACCCGCGGGACGAGACGCGCGGGAGCGATGAGGTTCGTGACGTACGGCCGAGGGCCGGGGCGCATCGCCCCGGCCCTCGGCCGTTCTTCCGCCGGTTCCGGCGTCCCGCCTACTTCTTCTTGCCGCGCTTCTCGCGCACGCGGACCGAGATGTGGATCGGGGTGCCCTCGAAGCCGAACTCCTCGCGCAGCCGGCGCTCGACGAAGCGGCGGTAGCCGGCCTCCAGGAAGCCGGAGGCGAAGAGGACGAACCGGGGCGGCTTGGTGCCCGCCTGCGTGCCGAAGAGGATGCGGGGCTGCTTGCCGCCACGGATCGGGTGCGGGTGGGCGGCGACGAGCTCGCCGAGGAAGGCGTTGAGCCGGCCGGTGGGGACGCGGGTCTCCCAGCCGGCGAGGGCGGTCTCGATGGCCGGGACCAGCTTCTCCATGTGGCGGCCGGTCTTCGCGGAGACGTTGACCCGGGGCGCCCAGGAGACCTGCTGCATCTCGGTCTCGATCTCGCGCTCCAGGTAGTAGCGGCGCTCCTCGTCCAGCTCGTCCCACTTGTTGTAGGCGATGACGATGGCGCGGCCCGACTCGACCGCCATCGTGATGATGCGCTGGTCCTGGACCGAGATCCGGTCGGTGGTGTCGATGAGGATGACGGCCACCTCCGCCTTCTCCACGGCGGCGGCGGTCCGCAGGGAGGCGTAGTAGTCCGCGCCCTCCTGGAGGTGGACCTTCTTGCGGATGCCGGCGGTGTCGACGAACTTCCAGGTCACGCCGCCCAGCTCGATCAGCTCGTCGACCGGGTCGCGGGTGGTGCCGGCCAGCTCGTTGACGACGACCCGGTCCTCGCCCGCGACCTTGTTGAGGAGCGAGGACTTGCCGACGTTCGGGCGGCCGATGAGGGCGATGCGGCGCGGGCCGCCGACGGCGTTCCCGAAGCGCTGCTCGGGGGCCTCGGGGAGGGCCTTCAGCACCTCGTCCAGGAGGTCGCCGGTGCCGCGGCCGTGCAGCGAGGAGACGGGGAACGGCTCGCCGAGGCCCAGGGACCACAGGGTGGCGGCGTCGGCCTCGCCCGCCGGGCCGTCGACCTTGTTGGCGGCGAGCACGACCGGCTTGCCGGCGCGGCGGAGGAGCCGTACGACGGCCTCGTCGGTGTCGGTGGCGCCGACGGTGGCGTCCACGACGAAGAGGCAGGCGTCGGCGGCCTCGATGGCGTACTCGGCCTGGGCGGCGACGGAGGCGTCGATGCCGAGGACGTCCTGCTCCCAGCCGCCGGTGTCGACGACCTTGAAGCGGCGGCCGGCCCACTCGGCCTCGTAGGTGACGCGGTCACGGGTGACGCCCGGCTTGTCCTCGACGACGGCCTCGCGGCGGCCGATGATGCGGTTCACCAGGGTCGACTTGCCGACGTTCGGGCGGCCGACGACGGCGAGGACGGGGAGGGGGCCGTGTCCGGCCTCCTCGATCGCGCCCTCGACGTCCTCGACGTCGAAGCCCTCTTCCGCGGCGAGCTCCATGAACTCCGCGTACTCGGCGTCGCCAAGTGCCCCGTGGTCGTGCTGGTCGTTCATGAAGTCCGTTCCTTGATCATTCGTGGTCGGTGGGTCCCCGGCTCGCGGAGCCCACTACTGAGAGTCTCGCTCAGCGCCCGGTGAGGCGCCTGGCGTTTTCCAGGTGGGCGGTGAGCCGCTCCTGGATCCGTACGGTGGCCTCGTCGAGCGCCTTGCGGGTGCGGCGGCCCGTTCCGTCCCCCGCCTCGAAGGCGTCGCCGAAGACGACGTCGACGCGGCCGCGCAGCGGGGGCAGTGCCTTGATCAACCGTCCGCGCCGCTCGGAACTTCCCAGGACGGCGACGGGGACGATGGGCGCGCCGCTCCGGACGGCGAAGTAGGCCAGGCCGGCGCGGAGCGAGGCGAAGTCGCCCTCGCCGCGGCTGCCCTCGGGGAAGATCCCGAGGACGCCGCCCTGGTCGAGCACGCCCAGGGCGTTGGCTATCGCGGTGCGGTCGGTGCTGTCGCGGTCCACCTTGAGCTGCCCGATGCCTTCCAGGAAGCCGCCGAGCGGGCCGACGAACGCCTCCTTCTTGATGAGGAAGTGCACGGGGCGCGGGGCGGTGCCCATGAGCATGGGGCCGTCGATGTTGTGCGCGTGGTTGACGGCGAGGATGACGGGGCCGGAGGCCGGCACCCGCCAGGCGCCGAGGACGCGCGGCTTCCAGAGGCCGTACATCAGGCCGATCCCGATGCGCCGGCCGACGGCGGCGCCCTTCTCGGAGGGCAGGGTCACCGGGCGGCCGTCCGCTTCTCCTCGACGAGGGTCACGACGCATTCGATGACCTGGTCGAGCGTGAGGTCGGTGGTGTCGACCTCGACGGCGTCGTCGGCCTTGGCCAGCGGGGAGGTGGTACGGCTGGAGTCGGCCGCGTCCCGCTTGATGAGGGCCTGCTGGGTCGCGTGCACGTCGGCACCCTTGAGCTCGCCGGAGCGGCGGGCGGCGCGGGCCTCGGGCGAGGCGGTGAGGAAGATCTTCAGGTCGGCGTCGGGCAGGACGGTGGTGCCGATGTCCCGGCCTTCGACGACGATGCCCTGCTCGGCGCCGCGGGCGATGGTCCGCTGCAGCTCGGTGATGAGCCCGCGCACCTCGGGAACGGCGCTGACGGCGCTGACCTTGGAGGTGACCTCCTCCGTCCGGATGGGACCGGAGGCGTCGGCGCCGTCGACGGTGATGGTGGGCCGGGCCGGGTCCGTACCGGAGACGATGACCGGCTTGGCGGCGGCGTTGGCGACGGCCTCGGCGTCGCTGACGTCCACCCCGTTGCTGATCATCCACCAGGTGATCGCCCGGTACTGGGCGCCGGTGTCGAGGTAGCTCAGCCCCAGCTTGGCGGCGACCGCCTTCGAGGTGCTCGACTTGCCCGTGCCGGACGGCCCGTCGATGGCGACGATCACGGATTCCACGGTGGGAACACCTTCCTGGGTGAGCGGTAGGGCCCGGCGGAGATGCGGGGGACCCCCACAAGGTTACCGAGTCCCCGGCACCCGTTCGGCCCCGCCCGTTCGGGCCCCCGCCCGGCGGGCCGTGCACCCGCCGGGCGGGCCGCGCCCCGCCGGGGCGGACGCGGACCACCGGGGCGGTCGCGAACCGGGCCCTCCCGCGAGGAAGGCGGCGTGAACCCTCAGCCCGTGCGCAGGGCCCAGCCGCGTTCCTGGAGGGCGGCGCCCAGCACCGGGGCCGCGGAGGGCTCCACCATGAGCTGCACCAGGCCCGCCTGCTGGCCGGTGGCGTGCTCGATGCGGACGTCCTCGATGTTGACACCGGCGCGGCCGGCGTCGGCGAAGATGCGGGCCAGCTCGCCGGGCCGGTCGCTGATGAGGACCGCGACGGTCTCGTACACCGTGGGCGCGGCGCCGTGCTTGCCGGGGACGCGGGCCCGGCCGGTGTTGCCCCGGCGCAGGACGTCCTCGACGCCGCCGGCCCCTTCCCGGCGCTTCTCCTCGTCGGCCGACTGGAGGGAGCGCAGGGCGCGGACGGTCTCGTCCAGGTCGGCGGCGACGCCCGCGAGGACGTCGGCGACGGGGCCCGGGTTGGCGGAGAGGATCTCCACCCACATGCGCGGGTCGGAGGCGGCGATGCGCGTGACGTCCCTGATGCCCTGCCCGCAGAGCCGTACCGCCGCCTCGTCGGCCTCCTCCAGACGGGCGGCGACCATCGAGGAGACGAGCTGCGGGGTGTGGGAGACGAGCGCGACCGCCCGGTCGTGGGCGTCGGCGTCCATGACGACGGGCACGGCGCGGCAGAGCGCGACGAGCTCCAGGGCGAGGTTGAGGACCTCGGTGTCGGTGTCCCGGGTCGGGGTGAGCACCCACGGCCGTCCCTCGAAGAGGTCGGCGGTGGCCGCGAGGGGCCCGGAGCGTTCCTTGCCGGACATGGGGTGGGTGCCGATGTACGCGGTGAGGTCGAGGCCCAGGGCCTCCAGCTCCCGCTTCGGGCCGCCCTTGACGCTGGCGACGTCCAGGTAGCCGCGGGCGAGCCCGGCGCCCATGGCCTCGGCGAGGGTGGCGGCGACGTGCGCCGGTGGCACGGCGACGATCGCGAGGTCCACGGGGCCCCCGGGCGCCTCGTCGGTGCCGGCGCCGAGGGCGGCGGCGGTGCGGGCGCGCGCCGGGTCGTGGTCGCGGAGGTGGACCGTGACGCCCCGGCCCGCGAGGGCGAGCGCGGCCGAGGTGCCGATGAGTCCGGTTCCGATGACGAGCGCTGTTCTCACTGGGCGATGTCCTTGCGCAGGGCGGCCGCGGCGCCGAGGTAGACGTGCGCGACGCGGTTCTTGGGCAGATCGGTCTCGACGTGGGCGAGGAGGCGGACGACCCGGGGCATGGCCCCGGCCACGTCGAGTTCCTGGGCGCAGAGCAGCGGGACGTCGGCGATGCCGATCCGGCGGGCCGCGGCGGCGGGGAAGTCGCTGTGGAGGTCGGGGGTGGCGGTGAACCAGATGCTGATGAGGTCGTCGGCGGTGA
>NZ_JAPSIW010000370.1 GCF_031178505.1 Streptomyces sp.
GCCGGGCTCGCGGCGCCTGGCACCGCGCCTCTCCCCCGTGGCCCTTCGGGCACGGGAGGTGCCCCCAGCGTTGTCGTCGGTCGCCGATGTCCCCCGGGCTTCGCCCGGGAGGTGCCCCCATCGCATGGACTCCCTCCTCCGCCTTGCGATGCACGGCGCCAGACGCCGCTCCCCGATCCGGCCTGATCCAAAAGACACGGCCTAGGCCGAAGCGGACCCCGGTGTGCGGGGGCGCGCGGTGCCCTCCTCCTCGTCCGCGTCCCCGAAGTCGTCCTCGTCGAAGACGGAGCTGACGTCGAAGCGGTAGAGGATCCGCTCGGGGTCGGCCTGCTCGAAGGGTGCGGCCAGCCACTCCCCCGGGTCGGGGAGGTCGTCGGCCGCGGTGAGCCAGAGCGTGGAGTCGCCCTCCTCCAGGCCGAACTCCTTGTGGCGGGACGCGATCTCGTCCGCCTCGTACTCACCGAAGACCACACCGAGGGCGGCGGCCGTGCCCGTCGGGCCGTCCTCGTCCTCGTCGGGGTCGAGGTCGGTGATCCGGCGGGCCTGGGCGAGCAGGCGCTGCGGTTCCACCACGGCGTAGTCGCGCCGGATCAGGAGGCTGAGCGCGCGAGGTTCGTCAGGTCCGGCGTACGGCGGGAGGCTGTCGTCGGCTCCCGGGATCTCGAAGGGGGTGACTTCGTCATAGCGTTCGTAGAGGAGTTCGTCGTAGGCCTCGGCGGCGGTGGCGAGGACGTTGAAGGCCTCGTAGACGGCCGGGTCGTCGTCTCCCGTGCGGCGTTCGACCGCCGCGAGGTGACGGTCCAGTGCGGCTTTGACCGCCTCGGCGGCGGCACGTACCTCGGCAGCGGTGGGCTGCGCAGCATCAGACATGGGACAGACGCTATCCGTACCGGGCCGGTGCCCGCACAATAGATGCGATGCCGGAATACGAATTTGTCGACGTGTACGTGCCGCGCGGCGTCTCCCGCAAGGAGGCCACGCGGCTTCTGACCGACCATGCCGAGTACGGACACTGGGAGTTGGACCGCCTGAGCCTGCACCGGGACGGCAGCCGCAGGGTGCGGCTGAAGCGCCGGATCATCCGACAGCTCCGGGCGACCTGGTAGCGGTACGAGAAGGGGCCCCGCGGTGTGCGGGGCCCCTTCGCGTGCTGCCGGGTGCGGCCGTCAGGCGGCGCGGCGGGCGCGGCGGTAGATCAGCGAGCCCGCGAGCAGCAGGCCCACGCCGGCGGGAACGGCGACGCCGAGCGTCCCCGCGCCGGTCTCGGCGAGCTCCTCGGTGCCGCGCGGCGGGGTGACACCGTGCGGGCCGGGGTTGTTGGAGCCGCCGTCGTCGCCGGGGCCGCCGGGCGTCCCGGGCGTGCCCGGGGTGGTCGGGGTCTCCGGCGTGGTGGGCGTGCCGGGGTTGCCCGGGTTTCCGGGGTTACCGGGGTTACCGGGGTTACCCGGGTTTCCGGGGTTCCCCGGATTGCCCGGATTGCCCGGGTTTCCGGGATTCCCCGGGTTTCCGGGATGGCCCGGGGTGGTCGGCTCGACGCCGTTGGCGCAGTTGTTGCCCGCGGCGGCGTTGCCGAGGCCGACGCCCGTGACGTTGTTGCCGCACACGTTCACCGGGACGTCCACGGGGACCTGGACGACGTTGCCGGAGACCACGCCGGGCGAGCCGCTCGCGTGCCCGTCGGCCGAGGAGCCGCCCGGCTTGTCGGAGCCGTAACCGGAGTCCGACACATTGGCGCAGGTGTTGCCCATCGCCGGATTCAGGAGTCCGATGACGTTGACGGTGTTCCCGCACACGTTCACGGGAATGTGGACCGGCACCTGGACGGTGTTCCCGGACGCGATGCCGGGGGAATTCGTCGCCGCGCCGTTCGCACCGGAATCGGCGTGCGCATGACCGCCGGCGAGGGCGAATACCCCGCCCGCGGCCGCAACGGTGATGAGGCCCTTGCGCGTGACCTGTCGCATAGCTGGTTGTCCTGCCTTTTCGGCTTCGGAAGAACGCCACCGGGCCGGTGCCCGGGGCGGAATGGGCACCGGCCCCGGAGTGCATGGCGCGCACTCCGGGGCCGGACCGGCTCACGCCCTCACGGGGCGGGACTCAACGTCAGGAGTTGACGCAGACGTTGCCGAAGGCGGGGTTCAGCAGGCCGACGATGTTGACCGTGTTGCCGCACACGTTCACGGGGATGTGGATCGGAACCTGGACGACGTTGCCCGAGATGATGCCGGGGGAAGCGAGGGCCGCCCCCTGGGCACCCGCGTCGGCAACGGCCATGCCCGCGCCCGCGAGAACGAGACCGCCGGTGGCAGCCGCAGCAGCGACGACCTTCTTGATCATTATTCCTCCTAGTTGGCAATGCGGTCCCAGCCGCGGACCGCATCACCTGTAACGAGGGGGAATGGTGGGGGCTACGGCCCCCATGTGCATTCACTCTTTCCGGTGAGACTCATACAGGCGGTCGAATTCAGCAGGCGTCGATGAAACGGTCCAGGACGCGGACGCCGAACTTCAGACCGTCCACCGGGACACGCTCGTCCACGCCGTGGAACATGCCCGCGAAGTCGAGCTCGGGCGGCAGCTGGAGCGGGGCGAAACCGAAGCAGCGGATGCCGAGGTCGTCGAAGGACTTGGCGTCGGTGCCGCCGGACAGCATGTACGGCACGGCGCGGGCGATCGGGTCCTCGGCACGCAGGGCGAGCTGCATGGCGTCGACCAGGGCGCCGTCGAAGCTGGTCTCCAGGGCCTTGTCGCCGTGCACGTCCTCGCGCTTCACGCGCGGGCCGAGGATCCGGTCGAGGTCGGCGAGGAACTCCTCCTCGTACCCGGGCAGGAACCGCCCGTCGACATGGGCGGTGGCCTGGCCGGGGATCACGTTCACCTTGTAGCCGGCGCCCAGCATGGTGGGGGCGGCGGAGTTGCGGAGGGTGGCCCCCACCATCTTGGCGATGCCGCCCAGCTTGGCGAGGGTGCCGTCCATGTCCTCGGGGTCCAGCGGGGTGCCGAGCGCGTCCGACAGCTCGTCCAGGAAGCTCCGTACGGTCTTGGTCACGCGCACCGGCCACTGGTGGCGGCCGAGCCGGCCGACGGCCTCGCACAGCTCCGTGATGGCGTTGTCGTCGTTGGTCATGGACCCGTGGCCCGCGGTCCCCTCGACGGTCAGCCGCATCCAGTGCATGCCCTTCTGGGCCGTCTCGACCAGGTAGAGCCGCAGGTTCTCGTTGACGGTGAAGGAGAAGCCGCCGACCTCGCCGATGGCCTCGGTGACCCCGTCGAAGAGGTCGCGGTGCCGGTCGACCAGGTGCCGGGCGCCGTAGGTGCCGCCGGCCTCCTCGTCGGCGAGGAAGGCGAGGACGATGTCGCGCGGGGGCTTGCGGCCGCTGCGCAGCCGGTCGCGGACGACCGCCAGGGTCATCGCGTCCATGTCCTTCATGTCGACCGCGCCCCGGCCCCAGACGCAGCCGTCGGCGACCTCGCCGGAGAACGGGTGATGGGTCCAGTCCTCGGCGTTCGCCGGGACGACATCGGTGTGACCGTGGATGAGCAGGGCGGGCCGCGAGGGGTCCTCGCCCTCGATCCGGGCGACGGTGGAGGCCCGCCCCTTGTGCGACTCGATGATCTTCGGCTCGAGGCCGACCTCGGCGAGCTTCTCCGCCACGTACTCGGCCGCCGCCCGCTCCCCCGGTCCGGAGTGGTCGCCGTAGTTGCTGGTGTCGATGCGGATGAGATCCCGGCAGAGGTCGACGACCTCGTCCTCGCCGGTGATGCCCCGGGCGGTGCTCGACTCGCTCACGCTGCTTCCTCCCACTACGTGCCCCAGGTGATGGCTGCTGATCACCTCCATCCTCCCGCGCCGCCCCGCCGGGCCCAAGGGCGCCCACCGTCCGACATGCGGCCGTCACATCCCGGGCGGCGCCCGGCGCGCCCGGGGGGTGCGCGGGCCGCTGACCAGGGGGTGGTGATCGACCACCCCGAATGTTTGCTATGGTTTTCCTCGTCGGAAGGGCCGAGCGGCCCGGAAGACGACAACACCTGTCCGGGTGGCGGAATGGCAGACGCGCTAGCTTGAGGTGCTAGTGCCCTTTATCGGGCGTGGGGGTTCAAGTCCCCCCTCGGACACCAGCGAAGGACCCCACATCTTGTGGGGTCCTTCTCGTTGTGGCCCGGTTGCGGCCCTGGGTACGACGGGAGGACCCGTGAGACGCGGAACGAAGGCTCCCGCCTCTCCCCTGCCCCAGCGGGAGGGGGTCGACGCGGTGCGGGTGCGGCTGCCCGAGGATCCCGAGGGGGTGTGGGCGACCGTCGGGGACCATCTCGTGGCGCGGTACGCCGGGGCCGTGGGCTCCGGGCGGGTGGAGGAGATGCTGCGGGAGGGCCGGTTCGTCGGGGTCGGCGGGCCGGTGCGCGGGGACGAGCCGTACGCGGCGGGGACGTACCTCTGGTTCCACCGGGACTTCCCGGCCGAGGAGCGGGTGCCGTTCGAGGTGGGGGTGGTCCACCGGGACGAGCGGATCGTGGTGGCGGACAAGCCGCACTTCCTGGCGACGATGCCCCGGGGCCGGCATGTGACGGAGACGGCGCTCGCGCGGCTGCGGCGGGAGCTGGGGCTGCCCGCGCTGCAGCCGGCGCACCGGCTGGACCGGCTGACGGCGGGGCTGGTGCTGTTCGTCGTACGGCCGGAGGACCGGGGGGCGTACCAGACGCTCTTCCGGGACCGGGCCGTGCGCAAGGAGTACGAGGCGGTGGCGCCGTACGACCCGGCGGTGGAGCTGCCGGTGACGGTGCGGAGCCGGATCGAGAAGGAGCGTGGGGTCATGGCCGCCCGGGAGGTGCCGGGCGAGCCGAACGCGGAGAGCCGGGTGGAGCTGCTCGCGCACGGGGGCGGGCTGGGCCGGTACCGGCTGGTGCCGGTGACCGGGCGGACGCATCAGCTGCGGGTGCACATGAACGCGCTGGGGCTGCCGATCCTGGACGATCCGGTCTATCCGGTGGTCCGGGAGGACGGGCCGGAGGACCACGCGCGGCCGCTGCGGCTGCTGGCGCGGTCGCTGGAGTTCACCGACCCGTTCTCGGGGGCCCGGCTGCGGTTCGTCAGCCGGCTGTCGCTCAGTGGCCCCGGGCCACGCGGCGGAGCCGCATAGTCAACGCTGCCACTCCTGGAGGTGAGGGGCTTCCTCGCCGATGGTGGTGGTCTCGCCGTGGCCGGTGCGGACCACGGTCTCCGGGGGAAGGGTCAGGAGCCGGGACCTGATCGAGTCGATGATCGTGGGGAAGTCGGAGAAGGACCGGCCCGTCGCCCCGGGGCCGCCCCGGAAGAGGGTGTCGCCGGTGAAGACGGTGCGCAGGTCGGGGGCGTGGAGGCTGACCGCCCCGGGGGCGTGGCCCGGCGTGTGCAGGACGTGGAGGTCCGTACCGGCGATGGTGAGGACCTGGCCGTCGGCGAGGTCGCCGTCGGGGCTGTGGTCGGGGTGGGTCAGCTTCCAGAGCTGCAGGTCGGCCGGGTGGAGCAGGACGCGGGCGCCGGTGGCGGCGGCGAGCGCGGGGGCCGCGCCGATGTGGTCGTCGTGGGCGTGGGTGCAGACGATGGCACGCAGGGCGCGGCCGTCGAGGGCGGCGAGGACGGCGCCGGCGTCGTGGGCCGCGTCGATGACGATCGCCTCGGTGTCGTCGCCGACGATCCAGACGTTGTTGTCGACCTCCCAGGTGCCGCCGTCGAGGCTGAAGGTGCCGGAGGTGACGAGGTGCTCGACGCGGGCCGCCATCACAGCACCACCACCGAGCGCAGGACGTCGCCCTCGTGCATGCGGGCGAAGGCCTTCTCGACGTCGCCGAGGCCGATGGTCTCGGTGACGAAGGCGCCGAGGTCGATGCGGCCCTGCCGGTGCAGGTCGACGAGCATGGGGAAGTCGCGGGAGGGCAGGCAGTCGCCGTACCAGGAGGACTTGAGCGCGCCGCCGCGGCCGAAGACGTCGAGGAGGGGCAGTTCGATCGTCATGTCGGGGGTGGGGACGCCGACGAGGACGACGGTGCCGGCGAGGTCGCGGGCGTAGAAGGCCTGGGCGTACGTCTCGGGGCGGCCGACCGCCTCGATGACGACGTCGGCGCCGAAGCCGCCGGTGAGTTCGCGGACGGCCTCGACGGGGTCGGTGTCGCGGGAGTTGACGGCGTGCGTGGCGCCCATGGCGCGGGCGGTGTCCAGTTTCCGGTCGTCGATGTCGACGGCGATGATCTTCGCGGCGCCGGCGAGGCGGGAGCCGACGACGGCGGCGTCCCCGACGCCTCCGCAGCCGATGACGGCGACGGTGTCGCCTCGGCCGACGTTCCCGGTGTTGAGGGCGGCGCCGATGCCGGCCATGACGCCGCAGCCGAGGAGTCCGGCGGCGGCGGGGGCGATCTCAGGGTCGACCTTGGTGCACTGGCCGGCATGGACGAGGGTCTTCTCGGCGAAGGCGCCGATGCCGAGGGCGGGGGTGAGCTCCGTGCCCGCGGGGTGGCCCGCGGGGCCGGACGTGTCGCGGGCGAGCGTCATCCGCTGCCGGGCGTTGTGGGTGTCGAAGCAGTACCAGGGGCGGCCGCGCAGGCAGGCCCGGCACTGTCCGCAGACGGCCCGCCAGTTGAGGATCACGAAGTCACCGGGGGCGACGTCGGTGACGCCCTCGCCGACGGTCTCGACGATTCCGGCGGCCTCGTGGCCGAGCAGGTAGGGGAAGTCGCCGCCGATGCCGCCCTGCTTGTAGTGGAGGTCGGTGTGGCAGACGCCGCAGGCCTGGACGCGGACCACCGCCTCGCC
>NZ_JAPSIW010001046.1 GCF_031178505.1 Streptomyces sp.
AGGTCCTGGAGCCGTTCGGCGTACGACAGCCACAGCAGGGTGCGTTCGTGGCCGAGGGAGCCGTTGGCCACCCGCCAGCCCTCGTTGAGGGGGCCCACCAGATTCTCGCGCGGTACGCGTACGTCGGCGAGAAAGACCTCGTTGAAGTCGTGGTCGTCCTCGGCGGCGATCGACCCGAAAGGGCGGCGGACGACACCCTCGGCGGCGGTCGGTATCAGCAGCGCGCTGATCCCCTTGTGTTTGGGGGCGCCGGGGTCGGTGCGGACGAAGGTGAGGAGTACGTCGGCGTCGTGGGCGCCGGAAGTCCAGATCTTCTGCCCGTTCACCGTGAAGGTGTCCCCGTGGAGGACGGCCCGGGTGCGCAGCGAGGCCAGGTCGGAGCCCGCCTCGGGCTCGCTCATGCCGAGCGCGGCGGTGATCTCGGCCCGCAGGATCGGCACGGCCCAGCGCGTCTTCTGTTCCTCGGTGCCGAAGGTGAGCAGGGACGCGGCGATGATGCCCAGGCCCTGGGGGTTGAAGCTGTGGTAGATCCGGCGGCGGGCCAGCTCCTCCAGGTGGGCGAGCTGCTGCGGCAGGGTGGCCCCCCGGCCGCCGTACTCGGGTGGCTGCCCGGGCAGCAGCCAGCCGTGCTCGAAGAGGGTGCGCTGCCATCGGCGAGCCCAGTCGGGGACGTGTGCACTGGAGTGGGAGCGTTCGCGTGCCTCGGCCTCGGTCGGGAGACGGGCGTCGAGGAAGGCGGAGAACTGGGCGCGGAACTCCTCCACCTCGGGGTCGTCGGCGAGCTTCATGCGGTCAGCAGGGCCTTCCTGTGAGCGGACGCGGTGCCGAGCAGCAGGTCGCAGGCCTGGGCCCGCTTCAGGTGCAGTTGCAGCTCGTTCTCCCAGGTGAAGCCCATAGCTCCGAAGAGCTGCAGGCCGTGCCGGAAGACCAGTCGCTGGCACTCCCCCGCCGCCGCCTTCGCCATGTGGGCGGCCTTGGTGCGGCGCGGATCGTCCTCGGCGATCGTGAGCGCGGAGAAGTGGGTGAGAGCGCGTGCCCGCTCCACGGCCACGTGCATGTCGGCCGCCTTGTGCTTGACCGCCTGGAAGGAGCCGAGCACCTGACCGAACTGCGTGCGCTGCTTCACGTGTGCGAGGACCAGGTCGAGGACGCGGCGGCAGGCGCCGACGGCGGTGGCCGCGAGCCCGGTCAGGGCGAGGTCGGGGACGCCGGCGGCAAGGGCCTGCGCGTCGACGTGGGCCACATGCACGTGCGGGTCGAGGATGCCGACCCGCTGGGCGCCGAGGTCCGCTCCCGGGACGACGATGACCCCGCCCGTCGTGAGCAGCGCGACCTCGTCGGCGCGGTCGGCCTCCAGGACGTAGCGGCCGACGCCGTCGAAGACGGCCGTGCCACTGCCTTCGGGCAATCGGCCGGTCAGCGGTGCGAACCAGGTGGCGGTGGCCAGGAACGGGGTCGGGTCCGCCGCGTACCCCAGCTCCTCCAGGATCAGGGCCAGTTCCAGCGGGGGTGCCTCCAGCCATCCCAGACTCCGATAGGTCTCCCACTGCCGGTCCTCGGGCTGCGGCCGCACCTTCGCGACCGTCTCGCGCACCGCGCGGCGCAGCATCCGCTGCTCCTCGTCGAGTTCGA
>NZ_JAPSIW010000371.1 GCF_031178505.1 Streptomyces sp.
CTTCCCGCTCTTGTAAAGCGGGGGTCGTCGGTTCGAACCCGACAGGGGGCTCCAGGTAGGAAACGCGAAGACCCCCGACCGATCTTGGTCGGGGGTCTTCGACATCCACGGGTGACATCAACGGCGACGGTCAGGGACGGTCGGACCTTGGATGCCGTCGTGTGAGGGGTCGCTCCATCGAGCGAGCTCAGCGGTCGTCCTGCGGTTCGTTCACTCCGCGATCCGGGAGGCGGCCATCTCCCACGGGGTCGGCTCCGCGATGTCTTCGTACTCATCCGCGTCTTCCCGGTGCCACCCTGTTCCCGCGAGCCAGGTTTCGAGCCACTCGGCCAGGCTCCGGGCGTCGACGAACCAGGCGGTGGCTCCGTCGTCCGTCATGGCGTTCGGTTCGAAGAGGAGGACCGTGGCGGTCTCGCTGAGGCAGTCCACCGCGGCGTACATGGCGCAGCCCCAGTCGAGGATCGGCAGCACGCCCGCCGGCCAGTACGGCGTCTCGTCCTCGGCCGAGGCGGATCGTTCGGACTGGTACTCGCTCAGCGCCGTACGCCCTGGTCCGATCAGCGGAAAAAGTCGGTAGTCGGGGCCGTAGCCACCGTTGGCCACCTCCCGGTACAGGCTCGCCAGCAGGGGTGGGAGGGCGAAGCCGAGAACTGCCTCCGCCTCGGCAACCTCCTCGGCAGTGGCGACGGGAGGCAAGGCCGTGGAAGTGGCCTTGGCCTTCGCCGCGACGCGGGCAACGAGATCTTCGGTGGCTGTCACGTTCGTGATCCTGTCAGGCACCTACGACAGAGGCGGCCGGACTGGTTGGGCTCCCGTGCACGGTGCGTCAGACGCGCCCCGCGCTGATCGGGGGAGAGGGCCCCCAAGGCACCCCGCCGCGCGGCCATCCAGGTCGTTCGTACAGTGGTGCGCTCCACAGGGACGCCCGGCATCGTGCCCGCTCCACGGTATGTGGGTCGACGGCAGTCGGGAGGGAAACCCGGGCGCGCTGTGGCGAACGCATGAGACCATCTCAACGGTTGCTGGACTGAGCGGAGTCATCGGCTCCGACGTAGCCATGCTCCTCACTGGAGCGGCGTTCTTCTGCAAGGCACTGATCAACTGGCTCGCACACCGCACGACCTCTGGGGCGGATGATCAGGAGGCGGAGATGAACAACAGCTCGAAGAAGTTCGGACCTTCCAACGTCTGCACTGCCGCTGTCGACACCGTTGGCAGCGTACTTCTGTCGCTGGCCGTAGGAGCATGGCTCCGCTGAGCCCAGCACCCACTTGCCCCAACCTGCGTGTCTGACTGCGTGACAACACCGACGAACAGCGGCGGACGAACGCGAACGTCTGCGGACCGTCAGCACAGGTGAGAGGCGCACCGACCCAAGGCAGAACTCCCACCCCGAGTGGCTTCAGGACGAAGAGGTCGGTGCGGGCCACGGACCAACTGTGGGCCTCGCTTCCAACCAAGCCCACAGTCAGTCCAGCCAGATGATGACTGCGTGTCCTTCTCGGGCAGCTGCCTTGAAGTACTCGGTCAGGCCGGCGAACCAGTCCCTGGCCCACTCCAGTGAGGCTTGGTCCTCCCAGATCAGTGGGTAGACCTCCGCCGTATTGAGTTCTGCGGGGTCGACTTCGTCGAGGAGCTGGTCGTACGTCAAGCCGCTCAGAGCCTCAGCGCCGAAGCGAACTCGATCCGTGGTGAGGTAGCGCGGCGGGCCGTACCCCCAGTCGTCGGCCTTCTCGAACACCTCTTCCCCATGGATGACATCGACCGGAAAACCGGAGCGCTTCAAGAGGAAGTCCAAGAGGTGCCACGTCTGGTACGTGGAGAAATGACGGGCCATGGCCGGCGAGGGTTCAGCCTCTTCCTCGACGTCCCGGATCTCATCGATGTAGTCGAAAGCCCAGTCCGGGTCCTCCATCGAGCGCTCCAGCTCGGCCACCGTCACACGGAAGTACTCACCGATCATGCTCATGGCTGAACGCTAGGCACAACGACTGACACCCGGCTGCCCTGGCCTGTCCCGGCTCCTGGAGACCGGCCGCCCCTTGAGGGCCCGGATCGGTCAGGAGCGCGGGGTGGGGGGCGTATGTCGTTCGCCGGGCCCGGGAGTCGCTGATCTCCCCGCCGCCCGGTGGGGGATCGTCTACGAGATCTCGCTCAATGCCCCATGCCGGCTTCTGCGCGGACGCCCTTGCCGACGGGGGAGCGTCGAGCCCAGGTTCAACGGCACAGTCCCCTGATGATGTCGTCGAAGTCGGGGAACTCCTGTGCGGCCTCCGCGATGATCGCCGGTGCCGATGCCCGCCGGTCGGGAGCGTGCCGCTGCGCGATGGCCGCCAGGTCCTCGATGGGCTGAGCCGCCGAGCCAGGTTCGGGACCGTACGGGGTGGCGGCCTCCCAGGGGCCGAGGCCGTCGGCCAGCAGCCACAGGAACGCGCCGAGGTCGCGGGCCACGACTCCGGTCTCCCCTTCGGAGCCCAGGAAGACGACCGGCTGCTCGACCAGCTTGCGCCCCGGACGGATCAGCCAGAACGCCGCGTACCCGCCGGTGCCGTCCTGCCCGAAGACGCGGAACGCATCGCCGTTCAGGTCGTTGTCGCCCGTCCACGCGCGGAACCAGTCCGTCGTGTCCTCAGCGCTCAGGAAGGACTCGTAGGGTTCGAAGTCCACGCGGTCCTCGCCTGCGCGGTCGAGCCGGACCTTCATGGCGGCGGCGAGCGCGGCGGGGAACTGGCGGTCGTCCTGCTGGATCATGTGCACAGGGTAGCGATCGGCCTGGCTCCGGTCCCGCCCGGACGCACGGCTGCCCACGGCGTCCGACATCGACGGCTGACATCCAACGGCGGCGGTCGGCCGCAGCAGCCGTCAGCGGTGTCCCTCCCCCGGCCAGGATCGCCCGGTCGTACCTGCGGAGCCGTGCGGCTCACGGTCCCGGAACCGGTCCTTTCGCGTGATCACGGTCGGGGATGTCGGTTCCGGTGAGAAGGCGCACGTGGTGAATGCGCTTCGGCAGGGAAGGCGGCAGGTGGGAGTCCGGCGGAGGACTTCGGGGTCTCGGCTCGGCGGCCGGGGCATCGGCTCGCGCCGCGTCCTGTGTGGCGCGGGGATCACCGGAAGGGACATCGACCGTGACGCACACCGACTCGCTCAACGAAACCCTGGCGAATGCCCGTGTCGTCCTCGTGGACTTCGACGGCCCCGTGTGCGATCTGTTCGCGGGGCTGCCGTCCGCCGAGGTCGCGCGGGAGCTGACCGAGCTCCTCGCCGCCCGGGACGGGGCCGTGGGCGCGAGGGCCGCCCGGACGGACGACCCCCTCGAGGTGCTGCGCATCGCGCACGAGGCCGGCGGCGAACTCGGCGAGGAGACCGAGCGAGCCCTGACGGCCGCCGAGGTGCGCGCGGTCGCCGTCGCGGGGAAGCCGGTGCCCGGGGCCGCGGAGACGCTTGAAGCGGCCCGTGCCACCGGGCGGGGCGTCGCGGTGGTCAGCAACAACTCCGCCGAGTGCGTGCGGATCTTCCTCGGGCTGCACGGGCTGGACCAGTACGTGTCCGAGATCGTCGGCCGCCACTCCGCGCAGCCGCACCTGATGAAGCCCAACCCCTATCCGCTCATCACGGCGGCCGAGCGCATGAACATCGACGTCACCAGCTGCACGCTGATCGGGGACTCGCTCACGGACGTCCAGGCCGCTCACGCCGCCGGGGCCACGGCCATCGGCTACGCGAACACGCCGTCCGCGTACGAGGCGTTCACCGAGGCGCGCGCCGACGCGGTCACGGACAGCATGCAGGACGCCGCGGATGTGCTCGTCGCGGCGTAGCGAGCAGGCCTGGGTCACGACGACTCGGACGAAGCCCCCGCCCGTTCACCGGTGGGGGCTTCGGCGTTCCGGGTGAGGGGAGTGGGGGACGGGGTGGGGCCGGGTCCGGGAGACTGGAGGGGGTGAGGGGTGTTTCCGGGGAGGGGTGTGGTCGATGGGTCGGCGTTCCGGTGGGCTGATCGGGCTGTGGGCCGAGCAGCAGCGGGTCGCGCAGCGGCAGCGGGAGGGCCAGCAGCAGGCGGTGCTGCGGCAGCGGCGGGAGGCGGAGCGGGCGCTGCGGGCGCAGGAGCGGGACGTGGCGCGGATGCAGCGGGAGCAGCGGGCGGCGTACCGGCGGCACCGGGACGCGGACGCGCTGCGGCGGACGCGGGAGCTGGACGAGCGGGTGGCGTTGCTGGAGGGGCTGCTCGCGGCCGGGTGCCGTGAGCCGGGCTTCTCCGTGGAGTCGCTGCGGCGGCCCGAGGAGGTGGAGCCGTTCGCGCCCGGCCCGCTGGGGGAGCCGGTCGTGATGCCGGACCAGCGGGCGTACCACGGGTTCGGGGCGCGGGACCGGTTCGAGCGGGACTGGTACGCGGCGCAGGCGGCGGAGGCCCGGCGGCTGGAGACGCTGGCGGCGTACCGGCGTGAGTACGACGCCTGGGCGGCGGCCCGGCTCGCCGAGATCCGTACGCACAACGCGGGCATCGCCGGAATGGTGGCGGCGCTGCGCGAGGGGGACGCGGACACGGTGGTCGAGTTCTTCTCCGCCGTGCTCTACGCCTCGACCGCCTGGCCGGAGGGCTTCCCGCACGAGGTGTCCGCCGCGTACGACCGGGCCCGCCGCGAGCTGGTCGTCGACTGGGACCTGCCCGGGTACGAGGTGGTGCCCGAGGCCAGGGGCGTGAAGTACCTGCCCGGTACCGACCAGGACAAGGAGGTGCCCCGGCCGGTGACGCAGCGCCGGGCGCTCTACCGGCGGGTGCTGGCGCAGACCGTGCTGCTCGCGGTGCGGCAGCTGTTCGCGGCCGACCGGTTCGGGGCCGTGGAGAGCGTGGCGCTCAACGGGTACGTGGACGGTGTGGACCCGGCCACGGGGCTGGCCGCCCGGGTGTGCGTGGCGACCGTCGCCGTGGCCCGGCCGGTGTTCGACCGGCTGAACCTGGAGCTGGTCGACGCCGTGGAGTGCCTCACCGGGCCGCTCACGGGGCGGTTGTCGGCGAAGCCGGAGGAGCGGGTGGCGGTGCAGCCGCTGCGACTGCCCGACCAGGTCGGGTCCGAGGTCGTCTCGCAGGGCGAGGGCGAGGAGCCCGACCTGCTGGCGATGGACCCGATCGCCTTCGAGGGGCTGGTGGCCGCGCTGTTCCGGGCCCGCGGCCTGCAGGCCGTGACCACGCGCCGGTCGAACGACGGCGGCGTGGACGTCGAGGCCCTCGACCCGGACCCGATCAGCGGCGGGTCGATCGTGGTGCAGGTCAAGCGGTACCGCAACACGGTGCCGCCGAGCGCCGTCCGCGACCTGTACGGGACCGTGCAGGGCGCGGGCGCCAACAAGGGCGTCCTCGTCACCACCTCGAAGTTCGGGCCCGGCTCGTACGCCTTCGCCAACGGCAAGCCGCTCACGCTGATTTCGGGCACGGAGCTGGTCGAGCTGCTCCACCGGCACGGGCTGCGCGGCCGGCTCGGGCCCGGTGCGCCGGCCGCTCCGGCCGCGGCGGTGTCCTCCCCGACCGAGGCCTCCGACGACTTCAACCTGCTCGGCATGGACTGGACGGGCGAGGTGGCGCTCGACGTCTGCGCCCTGGTCTGCGAGGGCGCCCGGGTCCTCGGCGACGACTGGTTCGTCTTCTTCAACAACCCGGCCACGCCGGACGGTTCGGTCGCCATGGTCGCCGCCGCGCCGGGCGACCGGGCGGCGATCCGCGTCGGCTTCGACGCCCTGCCCGCGCGGGCCGACCGGCTGGTCCTCGTCGCGGCGGTCGACCCGGAGGTGAACCCCGACGCGGACCTCGGCGGCTTCACCGACGCGGGCATCCGGCTGCGGGACGACTCCGGTACGGAACTGGACCGGCTCGTCGTCTCCGACGGGCGGCAGGGCGAGACGGCGCTCGTCCTCGGTTCCTTCCGGCGGCGCGCGAGCGGTGACTGGGACTTCGTCCTGGGCGGGAAGGGGTACCGGGGCGGTCTCGCCGAGCTGGTGGGTGACTTCGGCATCGAGGTGGAGTAGGGGGCGTCACCGGCTCGCGGGGCCCGGGGGGGCGACGCCCCCTCAGCGTCCGCTCAAGCGGTCGGCCAGGCTCGCCACCCGGTCCGTCGTCGCCGCGTGCGTCGTCGTCTCCCGGCGGTCGGCGGCCCGGTAGGCGGCGTACAGGGTGTGCACCCCCAGCCAGCGCAGGGGCTCCGGTTCCCACTTGCGGACCCGGTGGCCGACCCACGGCAGGGCCGTCAGGTCCGTCGGGCCGGACTGGCCCGAGTCCTGCTGGATCAGGTCGCGCAGGGTGCGGGCGGCGAGGTTGGCGGTCGCGACGCCCGAGCCGACGTAACCCCCCGCCCAGCCCAGGCCCGTGGAACGGTCGAGGGTCACGGTGGCGCACCAGTCGCGGGGCACGCCGAGGACGCCGGACCAGGCGTGGGCGATGCCGACGCCCGCGAGCTGCGGGAAGAGGCGGACCAGGATGTCGCGGAGGTCCTCGACGGTCCGGGCCTGCGTGCGGCCGTCGTTGTCGGTCTTCGAGCCGAAGCGGTACGGGACGCCCCGGCCGCCCAGCGCGATGCGGCCGTCGGCGGTGCGCTGCGCGTACATGTAGGCATGGGCCATGTCGCCGAGGGTCTCGCGGCCGTCCCAGCCGATGGACTCCCACTGCGCGTCGGTGAGCGGCTCGGTGGCGATCATCGAGGAGTTCATCGGCAGCCAGGTGCGGCGCTGGCCGGAGAGGGAGGCGGTGAACCCCTCGGTGCAGCGCAGCACG
>NZ_JAPSIW010000372.1 GCF_031178505.1 Streptomyces sp.
GGACGAGCAGGTCGAGGACGCCCTTGAGCCAGTTGGATCTCCGGTCTGCGGCCATGGCGACATTGGACCACCACCTAGGTAGGAACGCAAACTAGGTAGCCATGCCGGAATGACGCGCCGCCCCCTCGCCGGCCGCGCCGTCTCAGATAGTAGGAAGTCCGAGTAATTGTGGAGACAGATGCGGCACCCTGCCCTAGCTTTGTAGGAGCCGAACGTCTCGCTTCATCAAGCGAATGGCGGCCGAGAGCGCGACGCCCTGCGCAGGCAACCCCTGCGGCGGCGCTCCCCGCCCCTGACGGCACCTCCGATCACCCCTGATCTCCCTCTCCGCAGAGCCGGATCACCACTGATCTCAAGGAGTCGATCCCCCATGGCCGCTCAGACCGCCCGCCGCGTCCGCCACTCCGCCGCCCGCACCAGCGACGAGGCCCGCCGGAACGCCGCCGCCGCCCTCCAGCGCGCCCTCGACCGCCGCGACAACGGCGGCTCCGCGGGGCACTGACCCCGCGCCGAACCCGGGGACGCGCAGTCCCTCCGCACGCGGGCCGGCGTCGGTCGTTCGTCCACATGATGGACGTGGCGTGTCAGACGATGGGACGAAGAGTAGGGTGCCGACATGTCTCACAGCATCGATCTCGCAGTCATTCCCGGCGACGGCATCGGCCAGGAGGTCGTGGCCCAGGGCCTCAAGGTCCTCGCGGCCGTGCTTCCCCAGGACGTGAAGCTGGAGACGCGGGAGTACGACTTCGGCGCCGAGCGCTACCGCGCCACCGGTGAGACCCTCACCGACGCCGACCTCGACTCCCTCAAGCGGCACGACGCCATCCTGCTCGGCGCGATCGGCGACCCGTCGGTCCCCTCCGGAGTCCTGGAGCGGGGCTTCCTCCTGAAGCTCCGCTTCGCCTTCGACCACCACGTGAACCTGCGTCCCTCGAAGCTGCTCCCCGGCGTCGCGACCCCGCTCGCCGGCCAGCCCGAGATCGACTTCGTCGTGGTCCGGGAGGGCACCGAGGGTCCGTACACGGGCAACGGCGGCACCATCCGCAAGGGCACCCCGCACGAGGTCGCCACCGAGGTCTCGGTCAACACCGCCTTCGGGGTGGAGCGCGTGGTCCGGGACGCCTTCGCCCGCGCCCAGGCCCGCCCGCGCAAGAAGCTGACGCTGGTCCACAAGAACAACGTGCTGACCTTCGCCGGCCACCTGTGGACGAGCGTCTTCGAGAAGGTCGCCCGGGAGTATCCCGAGGTCACCACCGACTACCTGCACGTCGACGCCGCGACGATCTTCCTCGTCACCGACCCGGGCCGCTTCGACGTGATCGTCACCGACAACCTCTTCGGCGACATCATCACCGACCTCGCCGCGGCCGTCTCCGGCGGCATCGGCGTCGCCGCCTCGGGCAACATCAACCCGAGCGGTGAGTACCCGTCCATGTTCGAGCCGGTCCACGGTTCCGCCCCGGACATCGCGGGTCAGGGCAAGGCCGACCCCACGGCCACCGTCCTCTCCGTCGCCCTGCTCCTGCGCCACCTCGGCCGCGAGGCCGAGGCCGTCCGGATCGAGGAGGCCGTCGCCGCCGACCTCACCGAGCGCGGGGACGCCGTCCGCACCACGGACGAGATCGGCGACGCGCTCGCCGCGCGAGTAGCGAGCTGACCCGCGCGCAACTGACACCCCACAGCAGCCGCCGGGTCGCACACGCACCCGGCGGCTGTTTCCTGTGCGGTCGCGGGGTGCCACCATCGAACCCCGGACCGCGTTCACCCGTTTTTCGCGCACCGGCACCCACGAGCGATAATCGAACGTGGGGCCGCGGAATGAGGGAAAGCTCGGACGTCCTAGGAGTACTCCTGGCAGTACCCGCCTAGCGGCGTGAGCGCGGTCCGTTCACACACAACCGGTGAAGGACACGTACTCATGACGACGATCGAGCTCAAGCCCTCCTCCAGCCCGCTGTCCGACGCGGAGCGGGAGGCGATCCTGGCCAATCCGGGATTCGGCCGCCACTTCACCGACCACATGGTCACCATCCGGTGGACCGAGGGCCGGGGCTGGCACGACGGCCAGCTCGTCCCGTACGGCCCGCTCTCCCTCGACCCCGCCACCAACGTCCTGCACTACGCGCAGGAGATCTTCGAGGGCCTGAAGGCCTACCGCCGCCCCGACGGCACGGTCGCCAGCTTCCGCCCCGACGCCAACGCCCGCCGCTTCCAGGCCTCGGCCCGTCGTCTCGCCATGCCGGAGCTGCCGGTCGAGACCTTCGTCGCGGCCTGCGACGCGCTGGTCCAGCAGGACAAGGCGTGGGTTCCGGCGCACGGCGGCGAGGCCTCGCTGTACCTTCGTCCGTTCATGATCGCCACCGAGGTCGGCCTCGGCGTGCGCCCCGCCAACGAGTACCTCTTCGTCGTCATCGCCTCCCCGGCCGGCCCGTACTTCCCCGGCGGCGTGAAGCCCGTCTCCATCTGGCTCTCGGAGAACCGCGTCCGCGCCGTCCCCGGCGGCGTCGGCGACGCCAAGACCGGCGGCAACTACGCGGCCTCCCTGCTCGCGCAGGCCGAGGCGGCGGCGAAGGGCTGCGACCAGGTCGCCTACCTCGACGCGGTCGAGCACAAGTGGGTCGAGGAGCTCGGCGGCATGAACCTGTACTTCGTGTACGGGAACAAGATCGTCACGCCGACCCTGACCGGCTCGCTGCTCGCCGGCATCACCCGCGACTCGCTGCTCTCCCTCGCGGCGGACCTCGGGTACGAGGCCGAGGAGGGGCGCGTCTCCATCGACCAGTGGGAGGCCGACACCGCGAACGGCACCCTCACCGAGGTCTTCGCCTGCGGCACCGCCGCCGTCATCACCCCGGTCGGCACGGTCAAGGCCGAGCGGGGCGAGTGGCAGCACTCGGGCGGCGAGCCCGGCGAGGTCACCATGAAGCTGCGCCAGGCGCTCCTGTCCATCCAGACCGGCGCGTCCGAGGACGTCCACGGCTGGATGCACCAGCTCGGCTGAGGCCTCCCCGAGGGGGCCGTCAGGCCCCCGCCCCGTCGCGCGCCACGGGGACGGCCCCGGGGGCGGCCTCCGGTCGCCCCTCCGGTCCCCGGGCCGCCCGCGTTCCGCCGGGGGACGCCTCCCCGTCCGGCGGCGTGTCCGCGTCCGCGGACGCGCCCTCGTGGGCGGCCTCTTCCCCGGCGGCGGTCCGGCCGGGCGTGAGGGTCGCGTACAGCGCCCCGCCCACCGCCCCCGACAGGACGAAGCTGCAGTCGATGCCGCCCGTCAGGGCGAGCAGCGGCCCCTCGTACAAGGGGGTGGACACCGCAGCGAGGCCCACCCCCGCGCCGATCGCCCAGGAAACCGTGGCGCGCGGGTGCCAGCCCGCCGAGAACCAGTACCGGCCGCCGCGAGCCCGCCGGTTGTGGACCTGGAGCGCCTCCGGGTCGTACCGCCCCGCGCACCGGACGTGCCCGATCAGGGTGATCACCGCCCACGGGGTGCCGATCGCCGTGAGGAGCAGGACGAACGAGGTCATCGCCGTCTGTGCGTCCGAGGTGAAGTGGCCGAGGAAGACGAAGGCGGTGGCCACCCCGGCCACCACGAGCGTCGCCCGCGTCCGGGTCGCCCCCGGCAGGATGGCGTCGAGGTCGAGGCCCATGGAGTACAGCATCAGGCCGGCGTTGCCGACGGATCCGGCCGTGGCCGCGAGCAGCAGCGGTACGAGGTACCAGGCCGGGGACGCGGCGACCAGCGGCCCGGCGTAGTCCAGGCCCCCGCGTGCCGCCAGCGCCGTGACCGTACCGAACAGCTGGGGGACCAGCAGGCCCACGAGCAGCCCGAGACAGGTGGCGCCGAGGACGGAGCGCCCGCTGTGCCGGGCCGGTGAGACGTAGCGGGTGTAGTCGCCGAGCAGGGTGATGAAGGCGACCGGCCCGCTGAGGCCGGCGGCCACCGCGGAGAGCAGCCAGGTCGGCCAGAACGAACCCAGCAGGTACGGGGTGTCCGGCACCGGCCCGGTCGTGAAGTCCCCGGCGTACGCGAGGAGTCCGAGGGCCAGGAGCAGGGTCATGCCGACGGCGAGGGCCTTGCTCAGACGGAGCAGCAGCCGGTAGCCGTACACCGCGGCGACCGCCGTGCCGGCGGCCAGCAGCGCGTAGACCACCGTGTGCGTGGCGCCGCCCGTGGGCAGTCCGACGAGCCGGGCGAGCGTCCCGACCACCACGTCGCCGCCGACCCACAGCGTCAGGGCCGTGTAGCCGAGCGAGAGCAGCAGGCCGACCACCGAGCCGACGAGCCGCCCGCGCACGCCGAAGAAGGCGCCGGACGAGGTCGACAGGTTGGTGGCGGTGCGCAGGGAGATCAGGGCGAGCGGCGCGGTGACCACCACGCCGAGGAGCGTCCCGGTGATCACGGAGGTGACCGAGGCCCACAGGCCGAGGCCGAAGGAGACCGGGAGCCAGCCGAAGACGATCACCCCCAGGCAGAGGTTCGATCCGAGGAGGATCGACACCAGGTCACGCGGGCCGCTGGTGCGCTCGGCCTCGGGGACGGTGTCGACTCCGCGCTGTTCTATCGGCATGGGGGCTCCCTGCGTCGGGGCAGTGCGTACCGGATTTTGAGCGCTGCTCAATGTGCCGCTCAATGTGACCCACGCCGGATGCCGCCGTCAATGCTTGGAACCGGGCGTCTCAGCATTTAGAGTGTCGCTCAAACAGGAGGTGTTACGGACGTGCGACTGACCCCCACCGAACGCGACCGGCTGCTGCTCTTCGGCGCCGCCGAGCTCGCCAGGGCCCGCCGGGCCCGCGGTCTCAGGCTCAATGTCCCCGAGGCGACCGCGCTCATCGCGGACACCGTCTGCGAGGCGGCCCGCGACGGCAAGCGACTCGCCGAGGCCATCGACGCGGCCCGCTCCGTCCTCGGCCCCGAGGACGTCCTGCCCGGCGTCGCCGACGTGGTCACCGAGGTCCACGTGGAGGCCGTCTTCGACGACGGCTCCCGCCTCGCGGTCGTCACCGACCCGATCGGCGGGGGAAGCCTCGGCGACGGGGCGCCCGGAGCGCTGCTCCCCGGCCCCGAGCACCCCGAGGCCGAGCCCGCCGTCACGCTGACCGTACGGAACACCGCGACCGTCCCCGTCAGCGTCACCTCCCACTTCCACTTCTTCGAGGCCAACCCGCGCCTCGACTTCGACCGGGCCGCCGCCTACGGCATGCGGCTCGCGATCCCGGCCGGCGCCTCCTTCCGCTTCGACCCGGGCGGCGAGGCCGAGGTCGGACTCCTGCCCATCGGCGGCGCGCGCGTCGCCATCGGCTTCGCGGGTCTGGTCGACGGCCCGCTGGACGCCCCCGGCGCCAAGGAAGAGGCCCTCCGCCGCGCGGCGGCCTGCGGCTACCTGGGGACCGGGTCCCCGAAGGAGGAGGACTGATGGACCCCTACGAGTACGCCTCCGTGCACGGCCCCCGCGCCGGTGACCGCGTCGTCCTCGGCGACTCCGGCCTCGTCGTCCGCGTGGAGTCCGACTCCCAGAAGCCCGGCGAGGAGTTCCTCGCCGGCTTCGGCAAGACCGCCCGCGACGGCCTCCACCTGAAGGCCGCCGCCGTCCGCGACACCTGCGACGTCGTCATCAGCAACGTCCTGCTCATGGACGCCGTCCAGGGCATCCGCAAGGTGTCCATCGGCATCCGCGAGGGCCGCATCCACGCCATCGGCCGGGCCGGCAACCCCGACACCCTCGACGGCGTCGACGTCGTCGTCGGCACCGGCACCTCCATCGTCTCCGGCGAGGGCCTCATCGCCACCGCCGGAGCCGTCGACACCCACGTCCACCTGCTCTCCCCGCGGATCATGGAGGCCTCGCTCGCCAGCGGCGTCACCACGATCATCGGCCAGGAGTTCGGCCCCGTCTGGGGCGTCGGCGTCAACTCCCCGTGGGCCCTGCGCCACGCCTTCAACGCCTTCGACGCCTGGCCCGTCAACATCGGCTTCCTGGCCCGCGGCTCCTCCTCCGACCCGGCCCCCCTCGTGGAGGCCCTCGCCGAGGGCGGCGCCTCCGGCTTCAAGGTCCACGAGGACATGGGCGCCCACACCCGAGCCCTCGACACCGCGCTGCGGGTCGCCGAGGAGCACGACGTCCAGGTCGCCCTGCACTCGGACGGCCTCAACGAGTGCCTGTCGGTCGAGGACACCCTGCGCGTCCTGGACGGCCGCACCATCCACGCCTTCCACATCGAGGGCTGCGGCGGCGGACACGTACCGAACGTGCTCAAGATGGCGGGCGTCCCCAACGTCATCGGCTCCTCCACCAACCCGACGCTGCCCTTCGGCCGCGACGCGGTCGCCGAGCACTACGGGATGATCGTCTCCGTCCACGACCTCAAGACCGACCTGCCCGGTGACGCCGCCATGGCCCGCGACCGCATCCGGGCCGGCACGATGGGCGCCGAGGACGTCCTGCACGACCTCGGCGCGATCGGCATCACGTCGTCGGACGCCCAGGGCATGGGGAGGGCCGGCGAGACCGTACGCCGGACCTTCGCCATGGCCGGGAAGATGAAGGCCGAGCTCGGCCCGATGGAGGGCGACGGCGCGCACGACGACAACGCGCGCGTCCTGCGCTACCTCGCCAAGCTCACCATCAACCCGGCGATCGCCCACGGCCTCGCCCACGAGATCGGCTCCGTCGAGGTCGGCAAACTCGCCGACATCGTGCTGTGGCGGCCCGAGTTCTTCGGCGCCAAACCGCAGCTCGTGCTGAAGGCCGG
>NZ_JAPSIW010000373.1 GCF_031178505.1 Streptomyces sp.
CGCCGCGTCGGCCTCGCGGACGTGCAGCGCGCCCGCGTCCGGGTCGGAGTGGACGGCGACGGTGGCGATGCCCAGCGCGCGGCAGGTGCGCAGCACCCGGCACGCGATCTCGCCCCGGTTGGCGACGAGGACGGTCTTGATCACCAGAGGCCTCACATTCGGAAGACGCCGAAGCCGCCGCGCGCGCCCTCGACCGGTGCCGTGTGGATCGCGGAGAGGCACAGCCCGAGGACCGTGCGGGTGTCGCGGGGGTCGATGACCCCGTCGTCGTAGAGCCGGCCGGAGAGGAACAGGGGCAGGGACTCGGCCTCGATCTGGGCCTCGACGAGCGCCCGCAGCGCGGCGTCGCCCTCCTCGTCGTACGGCTGCCCCTTCGCCTCCGCCGAGGCCCGCGCGACGATCGACAGGACGCCCGCGAGCTGCTGCGGCCCCATGACGGCGGACTTGGCGCTGGGCCAGGCGAAGAGGAACCGGGGGTCGTAGGCCCGGCCGCACATCCCGTAGTGGCCGGCCCCGTAGGAGGCGCCCATGAGGACGGAGAGGTGCGGGACCTTCGAGTTCGACACGGCGTTGATCATCATGGCGCCGTGCTTGATGATGCCGCCCTGCTCGTACTCCTTGCCGACCATGTAGCCGGTGGTGTTGTGGAGGAAGACGAGCGGGATGTCGCGCTGGTTGGCGAGCTGGATGAACTGCGCCGCCTTCTGGGACTCGGCCGAGAACAGCACCCCTTGGGCGTTGGCGAGGACGCCGACCGGATAGCCGTGCAGCCGTGCCCAGCCCGTCACCAGGCTGGTCCCGTACAGCGGCTTGAACTCGTCGAAGTCGGAGCCGTCGACGATCCGGGCGATGACCTCGCGCGGGTCGAAGGGCGTCCTCAGGTCACCGGGCACGATCCCGAGGAGTTCCTCGGGGTCGTACTTCGGGGGCTCTGCGGGCCCGGGGTCGGGGTGGGCCTTGCGGTGGTGGAGGCGGGCGACGATCCGGCGGGCCTGGCGCAGCGCGTCGGCCTCGTCCAGGGCGTAGTGGTCGGCGAGGCCGGAGGTGCGGGCGTGCATCTCGGCGCCGCCCAGGGACTCGTCGTCGCTCTCCTCGCCGGTCGCCATCTTCACGAGCGGCGGGCCGCCGAGGAAGACCTTCGACCGCTCCTTGATCATCACGGTGTGGTCGGACATGCCGGGGACGTACGCGCCGCCGGCCGTCGAGTTGCCGAAGACGACCGCGACCGTCGGGATGCCGGCGGCGGACAGCCGGGTCAGGTCGCGGAAGAGGGCCCCGCCGGGGATGAAGATCTCCTTCTGGGACGGCAGGTCGGCGCCGCCGGACTCCACGAGCGAGATGACGGGGAGCCGGTTGGCGTACGCGATCTCGTTGGCGCGCAGCGCCTTCTTCAGCGTCCACGGGTTGGAGGCGCCGCCGCGCACGGTCGGGTCGTTGGCGGTGATCAGGCACTCGACGCCCTCCACGACCCCGATGCCGGTGATCAGGGAGGCCCCTACGGTGTGGTCACTGCCCCAGCCGGCGAGCGGGGACAGTTCCAGGAAGGGGCTGTCGGGGTCGACCAGGAGCTCGACGCGCTCGCGGGCGAGGAGCTTGCCGCGCCGGCGGTGCCGGGCGGTGTACTTCTCGCCGCCGCCCGCGAGGGCCTTGGCGTGTTCGGCGTCCAGGGCCGCCAGCTTCTCCAGCATGGCGGCCCGGTGCGCCGCGTGGTCGGGTCCGCCGGTGTCGAGGGCGGAGGCGAGGACGGTCACAGGAGGACCTCCGGTACGTCGGTGTGGCGGGAGCGGAGCCATTCGCCGAGGGCCTTGGCCTGCGGGTCGAAGCGGGCCTGGGAGGCGACGCCCTCGCCGAGGATTCCGGCGACGGTGAAGTTGAGGGCCCGCAGGTTCGGCAGGACGTGCCGGGTGACGGCCAGGCCGGCGGTCTCCGGGAGGAGGGTGCGGAAGAGGTCGGTGGTGAGGGTGTGGGCGAGCCAGCGCCACTCCTCGTCGGTGCGGACCCACACGCCGACGTTGGCGTCCCCGCCCTTGTCGCCGCTGCGGGCCCCGGCGATCCGCCCGAGCGGTACGCGCCGTACGGGCCCGGGCGGGAGGGGCGGCGGAAGCTCCGGGGCGGGGACGGGGGGCGCGGGGGCGGCCGGGGGCGCGGGCGGCGGGATCTCCAGGCGGGTGCCGTCCGGCAGCACGGCCGTGTGCGGGACGGAGGCGGCGGGCACGTGCACCGCCTCGCAGACCCCGTAGGGGGAACCCTTCCCGGGTGGGGCGGTGACGTGGAAGCCGGGATAGCTGGCGAGGGCCAGTTCGATCGCGGCCCCTGTCAGGGCGCGCCCCACCTTCTCGGGGTCGGGGTCCCTGACGACGAGCCGGAGCAGGGCGCTGGCCGTCTCCTCGGTGGGGGCGTCGGGCCGGTCGGTGCGGGCGAGTTCCCAGCGCACGCCGGCGGGCGGGGAGGACGCGAGGGCGTCCTCGACCTGGGCCCGCACCAAAGCCGCCTTGGCCTCGACGTCGAGGCCGGTGAGGACGAACACCACCTCGTTGCGGTAGCCGCCGAGCCGGGTGCGGGCGACCTTCAGGGTGGGTGGCGGGGCCTCGCCGCGCACCCCGTCGATCCGTACCCGGTCGGGCCCCTCCCGCGTGAGCCGTACGGTGTCGAGCCGGGCGGTCACGTCGGGTCCCTCGTAGCGGGCGCCGGAGGTCTCGTACAGGAGCTGGGCGGTGACGGTGCCGAGGTCGACCAGGCCGCCGGTGCCGGGGTGCTTGGTGATGACGGAGGAGCCGTCGGCGCGCAGCTCGGCGAGGGGGAAGCCGGGGCGGCGGAAGGCGCGCGGGTCGTGCCCGGTGAAGAAGGCGTAGTTGCCGCCGGTGGCCTGGGCGCCGCACTCCAGGACGTGCCCGGCGACGACCGCGCCCGCGAGCCGGTCGTACTCCTGCGGCCCCCAGCCGAAGTGCCACTGGGCCGGCCCGGTGACGAGGGCGGCGTCGGTGACCCGGCCGGTGACGACGACGTCGGCGCCCGCGGCGAGGCAGGCGGCGATCCCGGCGCCTCCCAGGTAGGCGTTGGCGGTCAGGACGCCCGGTTCGGGCGGCATCCGGTCGCCCTCGACGTGCGCGATCCGGGTGGGCAGGCCGAGCTTCGCGGCGAGGGCGCGCAGGGCGTCGGCGAGTCCGGCGGGGTTGAGGCCGCCCGCGTTGGTGACGATGCGGACACCGCGTTCGTGAGCGAGGCCCAGGCCCTCCTCCATCTGCCGCAGGAAGGTCTTCGCGTAGCCGGTGGAGGGGTCCTTGAGCTGGTCGCGGCCGAGGATGAGGAGGGTGAGTTCGGCGAGGTAGTCGCCGGTGAGGACGTCGAGTTCGCCGCCGGTGAGCATCTCGCGGACGGCGTCGAAGCGGTCGCCGTAGAAGCCGGAGGCGTTGCCGATCCGCAGGGTCACGCCCCGGCTCCCTGCGGGGCGCGTCCCTGTCCCGCCGGTCCGGCGAAGGCCTGGGCGATGCCGAGCCAGTGTTCGGCGTCGGGGCCGTGCGCGGTGAGCGCGGTGTCGGTCCGGTGGACGCGCTGGGTGACGAGGAGGCAGAAGTCGAGCGCCGGTCCGGTGACGCGCTGGGCGGCGTCCTCGGGGCCGTACGTCCACAGGGTGCCGTCGGGCGCGGTGAGTTCGAGGCGGAACGGCTCGGCGGGGGCCTGTTCGCCCCGGACGAGGTAGGCGTGGTCGCGGGCCCGGTGGCCGATCCACGCCACGTGCCGGAGCCGGGCGGTCGGCGTGCGGACGACTCCGAGGGCGTCCGCCACGTCCTGCCCGTGCGCCCAGGTCTCCATCAGACGGGCGGTGGCCATGGCGGGGGCGCTCATGGGCGGCCCGTACCAGGGGAACCGTGCGCCGGGCGGCACGGACCGCAGGGCGTCCTGGAGGCGTTCCCGGCCGGTGCGCCAGCGGGCGAGCAGGTCGGCGGGCGGCAGCCGCGCCCCTTCCTCCGCGCCCTCGTCCACGAAACGGTCGGGTGCGGCGAGGGCCTTCTCGGCTTCGGTGGCGAAGGCCTCGGCGTCGGTGGCGGCGAGGAGCGCGGCCCGGTCGGTCCAGGCGAGGTGGGCGATCTGGTGGGCGATCGTCCAGCCGGGCGCGGGGGTGGGAGCCGACCACTCTTCCGCGCTCAACTCCCCTACGAGGGCGTCGAGTTCTTCGCTCTCCTCGCGCAGATCGGCGAGGACGACGGCGGGGTCGGACACGGTGCGCTCCCCTCGGGAGACTCGCGGGCTCGGGACGCGACGGCGTGCCTGGAGCATGGCAGCGAACCCGGAAACAAGCAAGCGTGCTTGCTTGAATTGATCTCCCGCGACCTCCCGGCCGTCAACTTTGATTGACAGGCGACGGGCGTCAACCTAAGTTGACAGCATGAGCGATGCAACCGATCTCGCCGCCCGCGCGGGCGACCGCGATCCCCGGGTCGGCCTGCGCGCCGTCTCCGCGCTGCGGCGCCTCCTCGAGCAGCTGGAGGCCGTCCAGGTCCGCAGCGCACGCGCCCAGGGCTGGTCGTGGCAGGAGATCGCCGCCGAACTCGGCGTCAGCCGCCAGGCCGTCCACAAGAAGCACGGGAGGCATTGATGTTCGAACGTTTCTCGCCGGGAGCGCGGGCCGTCGTCACGGGAGCCGTGACCCGCGCCGAACGCCTCGGCGCCCCCACCGTCACCGAGGAACACCTGCTCCTCGCCCTCCTCGACCAGGAGGACACCCGGGGCGCCACCGCCCTGCGCGCCCTGGGCCTGACCGGCCCGCGCCGCGCCTCCCTGGAAGCCGCCCTGGCCGAGGCCCGCCGCCGGGGCGGCCTGTCGAAGGCCGACACCGACGCGCTCGCCGGTCTCGGCATCGACGTCACGGAGATCGTCGCCCGTGTCGAGGAGACCCACGGCCCCGGCGCCCTCACCGACGACCGCCCGCCCACGTCCCGCCGCTCCGGGCGCCGCCCCTTCACCCGCGAGGCCAAGAAGGTCCTCGAAGGCTCCCTGCGGGTCTGCCTCGGCCGCCGCGAGAAGACCATCGGCGACGAACACCTGCTGCTCGCCCTCACCGCCCGCCCCGGCGTCGTCTCCGAGGCCCTCGCGGACCACGGCGTCACCTACACGGCGGTGGAAGGGGTCCTGGTGTAGAGGACCCCGGTCACGCCGGAACGACGCGGCGCGGGCGGGCGGCCAGTTCGCCGCCGCAGTTGGGGCAGACACCGCTCATGGCCTCGGCGCACGGCACGCAGAAGGTGCACTCGTACGAACAGATGGCGGCGGACCCGTCCGGGCCGAGGCCCGTCGTACCGCAGCGCTCGCACCGGTCTCGCATCTCCAGGGCCATGCCCGGCTCCCCTCCTCGGCGGGACGGCGACGGTGGTCGCGCGTCGGCGGTACGGCTCCATCGTCCGCGCCCGGGCGGGGCGCCGAAACAGCCCGGCGGCCAAGGTCCGACAGGATCGGGTCAGCGCCCGGACGGACGGTGCCGGACCAGGCAGAACGGGTGCCCGGCGAGGTCCGCGTACACCCGCCACACCCGGTCGCCGCCGCCGTCGTCGAGCAGCCGCGCCCCGAGCGCGAGGACCCGCTCCTGCGCCGCGTCGAGGTCCGGGACCTGGAGATCGAGGTGGAACTGCTGCGGGCGCTCGGGGTCCGGCCAGGTCGGCGGCCGGTGGTCGGCGGCCCGCTGGAAGCACAGCACCTGCCCGCCCGGCACGTGCAGGGTGGTCCAGCTGTCGTCGGGCGCCCACCGCGCGTCGGGCCTGTCCACCTCCCCGCCGAGCACCGCGCGGTAGAACTCCGCGAGTTCCCTCGGGTCGGGACAGTCGAGGACGACGCACTGCAGTTCGGCGATCATGCGCGGCAGTTTAGGAGCCGGCGAGCGGACGGCCGGGGACCGACGGGCGGGCGGGTCACCGGTGCGGCCGGCCGCCCGGGCCGGTCGGCGGCCCGTCACCGCCCCGGTCCGGGCGCCGCTCAGGCGCCCCGGCGGTCCGCCGCCTTCCGGCGGGAGCGGGCCGGGCCCACCTGCGTGCGGACCGCGCCCATGCTCGCCGCGATGACGAGGGCGATGGCCAGGGCGTCGGTGACGGCCAGGGCCTGGCTGAGGACGAGGAAGCCGGCGGTGGCCGCGATGGCCGGTTCCAGGCTCATCAGGATGGCGAAGGTGGGCGCGGGCAGCCGCCGCAGGGCCAGCATCTCCAGCGTGTAGGGCAGCACGGAGGACATCAGCGCGACGGCGAGGCCGAGACCGATCGTGGACGGTACGAGGAGCTTGTCGCCCGCCTCCGCGATGCCGAACGGCACGGTGAGCACCGCACCGAACGCCATCGCCAGCGCGAGCCCGTCGGCCTGCGGGAAACGGCGGCCGGTCCGGGCGCTGAAGACGATGTACGCCGCCCACATCGCGCCCGCCGCGAGGGCGAAGCCCGTACCCGCAGGGTCGAGCCGGTCGAAGCCGCCGCCGCTGAGGAGGACGACACCGGCGAGGGCGAGCCCGGCCCACAGGAGGTTGAGCAGCCGCCGCGAGGCGATGACGGAGAGGGCGAGCGGGCCGAGCACCTCCAGGGTGACGGCGGCGCCCAGCGGGATCCGGTCGACGGACTGGTAGAAGAGGATGTTCATCCCCGCCATGGCGGTGCCGAAGGCGACGACGGTCCCCCAGTCGGCGCGGCCGTAGCCGCGCACCTTCGGCCGGCACACGATCAGCAGCACGGCGGCGGCCAGGACGAGCCGCAGCGTCACGACACC